>JBAZSD010000018.1 GCA_041662605.1 Desulfomonilaceae bacterium | reverse complement strand
AACAGGTTTGGGAAATTACAAATGATGGTTCAAACGACCCTGCTCCAGCATCAGGAACAGGGAATTAATTATCAACATGCACAAGTGTAATTGTCGCCAGTGCACAAATGTAATTGACGTCGGGCACTGCCCGGGCAATTCCATTTTCAGTGGCGTCATTAAGATTGGCCCCGCTTCCAACAAACTGAATGGGAGCGGCATCCTCAATCACGGACTGTCCAAAACGATCAGCTAAACCCCTTGCAACCTGTTGTTCGGACGCCGACAGAGGTCGAGCAAGGTGTGGAAGATCATCAATCGGCGGTAGAAGGATAGGACCATATATTGTAAGACCTTTTATGACCGACAGATTCAAGATGACTTCGGCCGACACATCAGTCGTATGTCCCGCCAGTTCACCATCTCCCTGCATGGCATGAGCGTCCCCGAGATATATTCCGCCTCCCTGGACTTTCACAGGGCATATAAGGATTGCTCCCTCACGCACAGAATCAATATCCATATGACCATCTGTACGTAGTTCCAGTTGTTCGGCCGTTATCCCAAATTTGTGCGGAGCATTGACCAGAAACTGTCCAAAATCTCCGGCGTTATGGGAGTCCGGCATGTCTATCGCCGGTGTCGATCCTATGTTACCCAGAAAAGGTCTCATTCGTGTGATGACGCCCGGAAGGTCTGATGGACACAAAGTCAGAGCCGGATTTTGGGAGCAGGATTCGGGTAAAGCCATCAATTTCCTGGCGTCGCCAGCCATTCTTTCGGCGACTTCGGCCCCTACAGTCAACGCCATTTGGCTCTGTTCGTCAAAAACTATTGTATACCCATTAGAGAGTCGAAACGGGCTAACCTCCGCTCCACACTCGGCGCAACGTATTGCTTCAGGCCCGATTCCTTCGACTCTACTGTTCGGATTTTCCTTCCCACATCCTGGACAATGTCGGGCAACGAATGGGTCACCGGTATACCGTCCGTCTACAAAAGTCATCGTTCCTGATGAGGTAGCAGCCGATGTGACCCTGATTTTCCGGATCCGGATTGCAATCGCGTCACCCGGTTCCGCTCCCTCGACGGCAACTGGCAAAGTAACTTCGTGACCTCCCTGGAAAGAGGGAGTGATCATTGGCCCCCAACAACCAGGCGCTGTATCTGCGATTACAACTCCTCCATTTGCAAGGGGACCGATCATCGGGATGCTTGGTCCCACAATTCCGCCAGTAAATGTGTTGACTCGAATTTCCTGCTTCGGTTTAACACTCATTATTTGGTCACTCCTTATCGATGATATAAGCCCTAACGCTTTCGAACCTATTAAAGCCCCAACTTATGCAGTCACTGAGGTTGTGGATCTTTAGGTTATTAGAAGATTGGGTCAGATGCAATCATGAATTCATTCGTATTGAGCATTCGAGGGCCTGGAGTCTGACATGTGAGTAACACATAACTTGGCATGATGATGGGCCTCATTCATCTTGTAAATGAGAAATTAATCAATCCCCTCACTCGTTTCGACGGCACCGGGGTGTTTAGGGAGTCCCTGCTTATTTAGGGCCCTAGTTGTTGCTAACCAGCATCTATATTGATAGTTTCAATCTTTATAGCGCCGTGTGTCAGGAGCCGTTGAATCTCAATCTAAACATTCCGTGACTCAAGTATTTCAATGGAGAATTCACAGAATGGCCGGACGAGAACAATTTGTTATTGATGCAAAGGGCAAAAAGACTGGAGTTATTTTACCGGTAAAGCTTTACCAGAAATTGCTTGAGGATCTGCATGATCTGGCCGTAATCGCTGAACGACGTGAAGAAAACCCCATAAGCCTGGAGGAAATGAAACGTCGGCTAAAAGAAGATGGAATCTTATAAAATTGTTTTCAAGCCGTCTGTAGAAAAAGACCAGAGAGTCTCGTTCTGCATCCGTCCCATTTTCAGAGCAAATCAGTCAATTCTTCTTTACTCATCCCCATTTGTTTCAGTATTGCGGCCAGAGTTCCCGGTTTTATCCGCCCTCTGGGGATGGTGGTAATTAGCCCTGATACGCCATAAACCAGCACATGCTTCTTTCCTTCCTTAATCTGGTAGCCCAGTTTCCTTGCCACCTTCTTCAATTGCCTTGCAGTGAGGTTCATTTTGCCTGACGTATATTTCCCCAGATTTCAGCCTCCGCCTCCAGACAAAGCTCGATGGCGTCTACCAGGTTGTCCAGGGCTTCCTGAATAGTCTCTCCCTGAGAAATCGCCGCCGGGATCTCTTTGCAGGTCACGGTGTATCCACCATCTTCCAGATCCGGTTTCAAAATCGCGGTGAACTGTCTTTCGCCGACAAATACCTTCTCTTCTCCTGGAATCTCCAAGTCCCTGATTGAGCCTTTGAGCCCGTCAATGAGTTCCCCAAGGGCAAAGGAAAATACAAATTGTCCTTTGAGGGCGTCCAAAATGATTTTGGGCTCCTTCGTCAAAACGAAAATGTCGAAGCCATTGGTGAGAAACCGCAATTCCGCTAAAGGCGCTTTCAAATCTGGAAAATTCTTTCGCAGAAATTCCAGGGCCTTTCTGATTTTCTGGAGGCTGATCCCTTCCTCTCGGAGTCGTTTGGCGACCTTGAGCTGAACCAGGTCCTTGAAGGAGTATTCCCTCCTCGACCCTTTGCCAGTTCCAATTTTTTTCGAGGGCCGCACGATACCTGTTCTGTCCCAATGTTGGAGTTGCATACGGGAAACACCGGTTATATCTTTAACCACCTTAGCTCCAAATCCAGCGATCATGTTCCCTCCTTTGTAGCATACCAATATGTTTACAAGCATATCAATTCATAGTCAATAGGATTCTGGGATACAGAAACCGGCTATGAGTCGTCTGGAACGTTCTCCGAGAGTACACTGCGTTCCCCACTCCCCCGTTTTCTCAGAGAATATGGCGTTATTCCAAGGCTTCTGACAAACCCAGTACCCTAACGTCGAAATGTAAATATCACTAATCTCGGCGGGCTTTGTGAAGGGATCCGGGACCAGTTTGCACATCCAGCATTTGCAATCCCCTGGGAATAAATTCTCGTCCATTGATACCCTGATATGACTCATAACCAGAGAAGATCAAGAGTTAAAGACTTGCGCTATTTTGGCAGAACTTGCATTGTGTTTAGATGGTTCTGGCCACGAACTCGAATTCTTAAAGCAACTTTCTGAACTCATCCTGTGTTAAACCAGCATCGTGCGCGATACCGCCCATGGTATAGGCGTTAACAGGATTATGGCGGGGGATCGTAAGAATTCGCAAACCATCCGACATGACAATGTGCTTCCCCTGTCGAATGATACTAAAACCTGCTTTTTTCAGGACCCTTACAGCATCCAGATGATCAACCCCGGGTATTTTCCCCACGGCGCTACACTGCTACATCTATTTCCCGAACGTCAGAGTCCGGGAACAAATCGTCTACAGCGGCTAAGTACTCTTTAATCGCATCGGTTATGTTTTCAATAGCCTCTTGCTCTGTTGCGCCCTGCGACCAACACCCGGGTAGGCCCGCTACAGAGACGCTATATCCTTCTTCCGAAAGTCTGAGCATAATTTTGTATTTCATTAGGGCTCTCTTATTACCTCTTGGCCTAGCAGAGTTTCCTCGGAAAGAGATCTGTTCGTTTCCATTACCATGGAAATAGCCTCAAGCAAATTTCTCTTGGTTTCTTCCAAAGTTTCGCGCGGCATTCATTGTAAACGAGTTCCAGATCACAATCCAGTGATGAGTTCTATGAATGCCTTCCGCATGACCAGACTGAACCATTTTACAGGGCGGCCGAGAGCATCGTCATTCTGGACCCTGGTCAGCAATTGGAATCCCAGGCGTTCAAAAAGTAGCTGTATTTCCTCAGGGACTCTTTATATTGGGCGTCTCTAACGCGATTTCGGCGAAATTTGTGATAAAGTGACGGGGAAAATAATGTTCCAACAGGACAAAATCGCGGGGAATTGATTTTAGACCAGGTTTCAGCACTCTGGAAGATAATAGTCATGTTCAGGCCAAATAAATCGGTTTTCTCTAGATCCGGTTTGTATTTCGTTGAAAATCTAGCAGTCGTGAGGATATAAGAATCTCATGATAATTCGATGTACACAGAAGTTATTGGCCGAATTGAAGGCTCATCCAGAACCGCATGAGCCGGTCACAGAGTCATTCATGGACTGTCATGCGACTCTGTTTCGCATTCAGCGTCACAAATGTGTAATGATCTCCAATGATTTGACTTTGTTTACCATCTTCATACCAGTCCTGAGGAAACCGGCGTTTAAGTTCTTTGATCGGATCGTAGGTGAACATTTTTTCAAAAACCTGCTTCATGAAAATATTCCTCAACCACAAATCGAGGCTGTTTTATCTGAATTTCAGAATGTCAGTTACCAGAAAACCTGTAATCGCAGTATTCTCGGTTCCATGAACGACCTCAGGCGAGGTGTCGAATATCGTATCTATGAAGCAGGAGGCCTGGAAAGAATAAATCTCTATGAATTGAATGAGGAACTGAATCGCACCTTTTTAGGAGCCATAAATCACAATTACCCAATAAAAATTTTCAGAGAGATGTTGAAATCAATCGGCTAGGATTGTTTTGTAGCCTGAACTCATACCATTGTTCAGTTTTTAGAGACCAATGAAAAAATCATCAGTCCAGCATCATGTTTAATAACAGTGGGCCAAACTTTTGAAAACTGAAGTGACATTTACACAAACTTATTAACAATTCCAATAAATTAGAGATACTTTAGAATCTATTTCTCGTCCTGATATTTTTCCCCCTTAAAATACCTCAAATCCGGCAATATTGCTCTTACTCGATAAGCAGGTTTACCATTCGTTGCGGGTTGGTTTTTCTCAAATCTTTTATAATCCTCGGCGTTAGAAAGAATCCTAACCTCTTTCCATTTAGACTCAGTCATTTGATCTGTCTCCAGTCTGTCCAATAGTTTTTGTTTCTGATACGAACTTTTCGGTAATCATTGTTGCCTGGTTGAAATAATGGTACAAGTCGTCACCAAAAGAAAGCATTAGCTGAATTTTGAACTTCAGTTTATTGGCCGCCAGCGTTGTTGGTAGAAGATGATCGCGAATGATTGTCTTCAGATTCAAGCTGTCTAATAACTTTATCGAAATCGCTCTCGAACAGCCGATCCTGCATGATCCGATATTTTTCGAACTCGCCCTCAGCAAAATCCTTGGCGATTTGGGCTGTAATCTTCCCATTGTCCAGCACATAGCCCTTGATGGCAAACTCCCGCAGCACTCGGGTGGCCCACTGGCGGAACTGTGTCGCCCGAACAGAATTGACCCGGTAACCCACTGAGATGATCGCATCAAGATTGTAAAAATCCACATTCCGGACAACTTCACGCTTTCCCTCGGTTTGAACTATCCGGAATTTCCGGATAGTTGCCTCCGGCGTAACTTCTCCCTGTTCATAAACATTTTTGAGATGTTCATTAACCGTTCGCACGTCCACATCGAACAAAGCCGCCATCAGTTTCTGCAATAACCAAACCGTTTCATCCTCATAGAGTGCTTCAATACTTTGTTCTCCCGCCTGACCCGTAAAAATAAGGAACTCGGCCGTGCTGTTGCGAATCAGCTTTTTGTCATCATTCATCCTTCCGCCTTTATCCCTTTTCATATTGACTTCACTTCCGTACCCGGCGTCATCTGTTTGAAGATTTGATCTATACCACGGCTCTTTTCCCCTGGACCATCAATATCGTTCACCTCTAAACAAAAAACAGGTTTGGGGAACTACAAACTATGGTTCCGAAGATCCCACCCAACGCAAGCCTTCATGTCATCTCGAGCGAGCGTAGCTACGAGAGATCTTACCGACACGGCGATAAGGTATTGTTCTTGGTGGCAGGCGGGAAAATATTCCCCTGATCATGGCTTCGCCAAATTCTAAACTGAATTGGGTAATCAACTCACGGATTAAGAAGCCCAGAATTTGCAGTAAACAACGTCAGATTCGCGGCTTTGAAATCCGCGTCGTAGGTAACCAAATTGAGCCTCCGTCTAGCGCACAAATCCTCCAAAACCTGATCGTTAAAGTCCCTTTTACCGGTCTGATATTCGGTCAAAAGTGAATGCATATTCAAAGTATCAAAACCACTGTCAGTGCGAGTGCAGAGATTTAGAATTCGCCGGGCGGCGACTATATCCTGGTCACAAGGAAGACAGCGCTAACCATTGTTGGCGCCCGAGGGTTCCGCAGTGGCATTCTTGTGGAGTTCCGGGTTTTTGAAATACGCCTTCGCTGTTTCAACGACCCTCTTCAGCAGAACAAGGTCATCCTGTTCCATATCTTTAACGGTAAGTTTGGCTCGGATTTCCTCTTCGGAAAATTCTCCGTAGAGTTGGCCTATGGCCACGTTCAGGAATGTCGGCGACATGATCGTGATGTTCATAAAAGAAAGAGCCACGTTTCGCCCTTGCCTTATGGCCTTCCCAATTCGTTCATAAACTTTTTGTCCGTCGTCTGAGGCTATGCACAAAGATCTGCCGACAATTTCAAAGACGGAAAGGGTTATTATCTCATTCATGTGGAATCTTCAGCGTCAAACCAACTGACTTGACTCATGTCGATCTGGATTTCGTCAAAAAGACAATCCCTGGTTTGGGCATAAAGCTCTGACAATGCCTGGAAGCCCTTAAAATCATGACGAAGTTCAGGTAAAACGACTTTCAAACCTTGACCTCCGCTACTGTCGCCCCGCTGTCTTTTTTGGGATAGGGGTAACGCAAATTACTCACACGCGGGATGCCCTCGCCACCGTAAGCGCTTTCAATGCTGTGCCGTTATGCCTTCTGTTTTCCTTCGCTATTTCACTGCTCCTTCTCTTTTGATCATTTTAGAACAGCTTTTGCACTTATGCCACTGTCTTTTTTTTCAAGGCCATTAATGAAAAAAGTTGTTAGTCTCTTGAGAGGGTTCTAATATGAACCTTAAACTTTGAAGAGACCAAGGGATGAGTTCTCAACTGACAACGGCGGAAGGCAAACAGCGAAGGAAGTTCACAGCCCGGCAGAATGGCTATGAGAATCCGTGTGTGTGGGTAACCCCGTGAGAATTAGATTCCTTCGGCTCTCATCGATTTGCTGAATGGATCTACCGGAATTCCAGTATGAATGAACCAACAATTACCTTCCCAAACTGCAATACAGAGATCAACCTATCCAGGTCGTTTGCCGTTTTTCCCAACAAAGCAACAAGCAGTACGATCAGAAGAGCCATACCATCGGCGGTGTCATGAACGCTCTACCGCAAACAGATTTTGTGGCACAGTTCAAGTGGGCAGTGATTCGTCTAGCAACCTACGTCGAGAGTCCGACCGCTCAGCCGGAGCTATTATTTGGTTCTGTTTCTTTGCTCGTGAATGATCGGCCACCTCCAAGAAGCTCCGAGGTGGACACATTCAACATTGCCAATGTACGACGCGGTCGAGTACTCTCATGGCGTACTGTTTTAACCGCGGCCGAGGCGATTAAATGGTATCTGTCAGGCACGTCGAATCGTATGAGGATACCCATTTCCTATGACCCGCAGGAGATTCATACAGCCCACGACGAGGAAGAATTCACGGTATCCAACTTTTTTGACGACCCCACATGGCCTATTCTTGGGTTTCCGTCTGGATCGGATTCTCTTTTTAGTTCCGGTGGACCAGGAGACCCGGTACCATTTGTTGGATCGGGATCTGAGCCAGCGCGAATCCATCGCCGTTTCGGAAATAGCACTGGCTTTGAAGCAGTCATTAGAAACGTCGACGCCATAAGATTTTTGAAACGTCGCCTTCACGTCGATTTCGGAGATTATTCTGAATATCTCGGAAGCCTTGTACTCATTGTACCCAATCCGATCGTGCGTAGCATCAGGTACCATATAGTCCCAATCAACGAGGAGGGATCCGAGAATCTTGTTTTTCGACTTATCCCACGAGCTGGACAGACTGTCGAGGGGTTAAGTCTAACAGTTTTGGAATGGCGCGCAAATCTAATGTCTCGCTTTGAAACAGTCACCGTGCCGAAGGATGGTCTCTTAGTGCTGCCCCGGCAATTACCGGTTCATAAAAGCGGTTATGTGCTAACGGATTTAGAGCATGGAGTGCTTGCTTATCAACCACCAGTGACTTTTATCAGATATCTGAATGCCTCAATGGGGATCTTGGGGCGGCGCGTGAGAATCGAGTCGCCAAAAACGGATTCTCCTCATTCTGAAATCGCTCCCTATGAGGTATCAGAAATATCGGCGGAATATCCGATAACCCGTGAATCTGCTCCCCTTAGGTCTGGTCTCTCACACGTCTTTGAGGCTGAGCAGCGACGCCAAAGGCGGGCTCAAGCACGACGGTACGACCAAACCTGGATTGACAACGGCCAGCGTGACGAAGCTCTACAGTTCATTCGCAGTCGCATTGGCCGAGCTTGCTCCCATGTATTGGTTGCCGATCCCTATTTCGGCGCCCAACAGATCTTACAGTTTCTACACGCCGTTCCTAACATCGACGTAGAACTCACAATCTTAACCTCTAAGCTAGCATTTGGAGGAGGCAACTACACCGAAGAGGATTGCCCAACACAGATTGATGAGGGGTTATTCCCGGGTTTGTCAGAGAAGTCTCGTGCAGAACAGAGCCGTCTTGGGAGATTTTCACACCATATGGCAACATTTAAGAAACGTGGAATCGAGAATGCTTCTGCGCTTGTTTTAGTCGGAAAAAAATTGCCACTCCATGATCGTTTCTTAGTGATCGACGACACCGTTTGGTTCCTGGGGAACTCGCTCAATGCGCTGGGTCAGCGCGCCTCATTAATCCTGCAGGTGCCAGACGGTGAACCAATACTAGATCGTCTAAAAGAGATGCTAAAGAGGGCTATCTCCTTTGACAAATATTTTGAACAACGCCGCAATGCGTCATCGCGACAACAACGGGGGCATGAGTCGGATGACAACTTTTCCGCAAAGGTTCGATGTTAGGGTCAAAAGGCCAGTACCTGATAAAGCTATCTTCTGGCCCACGGCGATTGGTTATGGTGATCAGCCACAACTAAATGCAGATTCGACGAGATTTCCAGAACTAAGAGCCATTAAGGCTCGAAATAACGCCAAATCCGTTGAGCCGCTTGTTGAATTCGTTAAAGCAGCTCAAGAAGCACTAGATCGAATCCTTATTTTGGATGAATATTTATTCAAACCTCCAGAAGGTACTTTTCAGATCCGTGTTAAACAGGTGCTCAGTTGGTTTCCAAATTCCTTGGTGGCCAAAGATGTTCGTGTACTGACCGCATCTATCGGCGATTCTGATACGGAAACCGATATCATTAAGCGGTTCGAAGAGCGTGCGACACAGATCAACAGAGCAGGTCCGTATAACTCCGGGCATGTAATCGAGGTCCAGTTCACACTCAAGAAAAATTTCCCGTACGTCCATGACCGGTTCGCGATTATCGACGACGAACTGTGGCACTTTGGAGCAACAGTTGGTGGACTTCATGAGCATGTAAATGCAGCGACGCGCGGATGGGTTGTCGATGATCACAATGGCCTTTCATTCTTCGAGACGGCTTGGACGGGTGACAGAGATATGGGACGGTCTCTCTCCAAACCTACGCGCCAAAGATGAGGACTCCGATGCTGGATTGGCCCATAAAACGACAGTCTCATCAAACACCATTGATTCAAGTTCCTCCAGAATTATTGTTGCGAGATATCGACGCTGCAGCGATTACGCACGGGAAGAAACTTCAAAACCTCGTGAAAGCTGTAATAAAAGCCTGTCGCCTGGAGTCCGATCCAAAAGATACCATGTCGAAATTAAGTTTATTGTTCGATTCATCAGGCTTCATGGAGGAAAATGGATCGTTTTTTAATTCAACCGATCTAACGCTGGCAATCGCATTCACCAAAGTGCTTCGGACGATACCGACGGCCAGGACATGGAACTATCTCTGGTCGCTGGCGTGGCATGCCTCCGCGCTGGAATATGCCCTGTCTAGAGTCGTGACCGCAACAGCAAAAGAAGATCAATCATTCAAATCGCTGTTCCTAGAAATCGCGGCGGCGGTAATAAAACAGGCAGCGGCGCAGCCCGGACGCAGCTTAACTCAGAGCAAGCGCGAGGAGTATTCTCAACTCCGCAAAGATTGGAAACAGAAGCCTAATCTTACAACGATATGGTGGGGCTTGAGAGAAGGTGACTTCCTCCTCTTTGGTGATGATTACGGAGTATTCGGAATTGCAGCCGATCTTGACTTGAAAGCCTTCCTGTGTCTGCTTTCCGAATTCGACAATCCCTATCCAATTCTCGCGGCGCTACAAGCCGCTCAAGCCGGATGGTCCTTTAGCCGGTGGCAAACGCTCTTTCGGCTCGCACCCGCCGCGTTCGACGGTAATCGCAATTGGAATGGATCGCCGATCGGGCCGCTGTTGCTCGTCATTGCGCGAGACCAAGTCCTCCAGTCGCAATTTGGCATAGGAGCGCATAGTTCCGATGAAGCCATAAAGGGCTCCACAACCGAGATAGAGATTCTTGCAAAAGAGATCGCAAAGACAGTTGCAGAACGGCCGGACGCCGGTCCTTGTGCCCAACGTTGGGCTACTTGGCTCATGCGTCAAACGATAAGCGCCGTCGCGAATGATCCTCTGCCTTACCCGGAGGATGCTCGTTCGCACGGATATGTGGATGCCGTCTTTATCGATGCGCTCGGAGCGGAACTTCCTAGTTCTGCGTGGAATCCGTCGCCAGGCCAAGACGCTGAAACTTGGGAACCGTGGTGTTATCGTTGTGCGCTTGTGAGCATAGCAGCGAATGGTGCCATTGCTATGCCAAGCGCTACCGATTTCTTGAAAGAGTGGGAGCTTAGTCCTGAGGATTGGCCTTCAACACGTGGAGAGAGTCTAAGAGAGCGGGCATCACTTTTCGAGACGTTCGGAAGGCGCCCGGACGCCTACGGCATAAGGTTGCTCGCTATTCCTTTAGTTGATGATCCTGAGCCTCAATGGGTTTGGAGAAACATGTGGGATACTACCCAGGCAATCCGTGAAATCCTCGAATTCGGCGATCCTGACGCGACACAAGATAAGCGGTTTCGCGCGGAAACGGCCGCTTCGCAATTGATGGAGCTTCTGTTTGGCCTCGGTCTCATGATGCTTGAATGCGTCGTCGACCCAAACTGCAGAGTCAAATGCGACCGGCAAAAAATGCTTGAAGAATTGCTTGGCCTTCTTTTTTACGCAGTGCAAGAGATGGCGACGATCGACATATCTAACCGCCGTTATTGGAGCGAAGCGCTCCGGCATCTCGCGATTCGACGTGCAGTCTGGGTTGGAGATGCTCAACCGTTCGCCGCGGTGTTTGGAGAGCAGTCGAAGCCATCACTTGGTGATTTTTTTATGGAACTTTCAGTGGAGACCGAAGGATTGTTTGCATTGTTGGAAGTGGCGTTGAGAAATCGTGTTGACCGACAGACCCTCCAGCAAACTCTCATCGAATCTGGCATCGATTTAGCAGCTCAGATCGCCTTTGCGGATCGATTGAGGGACACTGATTCGAAACGTGCTGGCATTAGTTCCGACCAGCTATCTGCTGTCCGGTCTCTTCTTGATAGGAAATCGGAAACGATCTAAGTTACGTCAATCACTATCCCAATTTCGGGAACGGAGGGGTTGTGGGAGAGTTGTTAAAACCCTAGTGAGACAACACACTGCGTGACGGGAAACAGTGGCACCCCGATGCAACAAGCAAAACGCCGATGATGATTTCTCAGACTTGAATCGTGAGAGCAGCCTCTTCTTGGTAGCCTGAGAAACAAAAGGCTGGGGCAGCAATGAAGTATTCGTTTCTCTTCCACCGCGCTTTTTCGGTTTGGGAGGGAAATCAACTCAAATTCGAAAGTTCATACCCTCATTAGCCATCTGGTGAAGTGCCCTGAAGCTATCTTTTTATTGATGTCGTTCAAGCGGCAGTCTTTTGCTGATACAGGTATCTCTGGAAGCCAGTGAACACCTGCCTGATCACCTCAGGGCGACCGAGGTCAGCTACGGCGTCGGTGATCGAGTCATGGTATTTCAATCGCAGCAATGGTGTGAGTTTCTCGCCATCCAGTTCCTCCACGCCAACACTCACGTAGTGGACAAGCACAAAGTCCAGAAAAGCCTGTTGTTTGCTATTAAACTGGCCGCTGATACCAATTTTGGCCGTTGCGGCACGTTCTCCCCGCGTGAGAGGCGGGAGGGCGTAGGCCACATATGCGAGCACGTCGAAAAGGTCACTCTTTTCAGCGTCGATGATGCGCTGCATCTCGGCCAGTTGGTCCTTACCGAAACCTTTCTCCGCCAGGCCGTCTAGAAGTTTCTTGCGAGTATCCGGTTCGCTCCACAAAGCACGTAGTTCGTCTTCGTCCTTGAAAAAATCTGGGAGCTTCCCAAAGAGTAGTTCCATGAACTGATGAGAAGACATGGGCTTACCGTCCGGATGCCAGAAGCTTGTGCATATCATGTGCTGTATGGTGCGATCCTTGCCGTCGGCCAGTTTAACTTTGGCCTTCTGCCGACGGACCGATTCTTCATCCGGTTTCCCGATGTCATCGCCATTGCCTGTTTCTTCAGGCTTAGGCTGTCTTGGTCCCGTGGGTTCCTGTTCGATTGGTTCTCCATCCCATTCCGGATCGTTAAAATGGTGGTGTGCCTCCACGAAGTCATAGATTGTAAAGTAATCCTTTCCGTCGTAAAGTCGCGTGCCTCGGCCGATGATCTGCTTGAACTCAATTATGGAGTTGATTGGCCGCATCAACACGATATTTCTGATGTTACGGGCGTCGACACCGGTGGAAAGTTTTTGGGAGGTGGTGAGGATCGTAGGTATGGTCTTTTCGTTGTCCTGGAAGTCACGCAGATGCTGCTCGCCAAGCGATCCGTCGTTAGCCGTGACACGTTGGCAATAGTTGGGGTCACTACACGTTTTTATCTGATTTATCAAGTCCCGCACCGCCAGCGCATGATCTTGAGTTGCGCAAAAAACAAGCGTTTTTTCTCGCTGGTCAACCTCCTGCATGAAGAGCCCCACCCTGTATGCCTCACGTTCCCTAATCTCAATGATCTTATTGAAATCAGCTTCGGTGTAGAGTTTACCCGTTTCAATCTCGCCCTCGATTAGTTGGTCGTCGGACGTGTAGATATACTGGTCCAGCGTTGTGGAGATCTGCTTCACCCGGAACGGTGTAAGGAAGCCGTCGTTGATCCCGTCTTTGAGCGAATAGACGTAGACTGGCTCCCCAAAGTAGGCATAGGTGTCGACATTGTCCTTACGTTTGGGTGTGGCTGTCAGACCGAGTTGTACTGCCGGTGCGAAATATTCGAGGATACCTCGCCAATTGCTCTCATCGTTAGCCCCACCGCGATGGCATTCATCTATCACAATGAAATCAAAGAAATCCGAGGGATACTCACCGAAATAGGGCGAAGGCCGGCCGTCTTTGGGCGGTCCACTCATAAATGTTTGAAAGATCGTGAAAAATAGACTGCCGTTCTTCGGTACCCTGCCCCTCTTCCGGATATCCTGCGGACCAATCCTCACCAGCGCATCCTCTGGGAAAGCGGAGAAGGCGTTATATGCCTGGTCGGCCAGGATGTTTCGGTCAGCGAGGAATAGGATACGAGGCCGGCGGTTTGGTTCACGACTAAGGTTCCAGCGGCTGTGGAAAAGTTTCCAGGCGATTTGGAAGGCGATGAAGGTCTTGCCCGTACCAGTGGCGAGCGTCAGTAGGATTCGCTGCTGTCCTTCGGCAATAGCCTCCAACACTCTCTCTATGGCGATGTCTTGGTAGTAGCGTCCCAGGAAGTACCCGCCTCTGTCCTCGAATGGAACAGCGGCGAAGCGGTCACGCCACGCGTTTGCTTCGGCGAAGGTCATGCTCCAAAGTTCAATTGGAGAGGGATACTCTGCCACATCCCCTTCCTGCCCAGTGAGCATATCAACGCCATAAATCTTTTGCCCGTTTGTCGAATAGGCAAAGCGAACAGCCAGTTTCTGGGCATAAGCCTTGGCCTGTGCCACCCCTTCGGTGTAGGGTTTCTCCCAAGCCTTTGCCTCAATGACCGCCAGCTTGTGGTTGCGGTACATCAGCACATAATCGGCGACCTCCGGCTCGCCACGCTTTCCGGAACCCATAATTCGACCTGGTGTAATCATCTCGCGACGAATGCGGCTCCCCTCCACAGCACCCCAGCCAGCCGCTTTCAGGGCGGGATCAATATGTTCGGCTCGGGTTTCGGCTTCATTCATAGCACGTTCCTAAAGCTGGCCTTTGAAAGCTTGGTGCAATAGAGCCTTCTTGAGTTCTTCCAGAGCTACGAGCTTCTGCTGGTAGATGGCTTCAAGACGTTGGGTTTCAGTGGAAAGCGATTTGATGCTCTCAACAATTCGTTGCTGTTCACGCAAGGGCGGTAAAGGTATCTCAAGTTCACGCAAATGCTCGATCGACATCGATGGAATCAGTGAGCGTTCCGATCTTTTCAACAACTCCCCTTTCACGTAGCACGAGGGAATAATATGAAATAGGTAGTCATCATTGAGCAGGTCTCTCCTCGCATTGCTTATCTTGCACAAAGCTACGTTGAAGGCACCAGAAACACCGCGAAAAACTCTTCCGACGTGCCGGTACGCAACCATCATAATGTCATCAGGCTTCATCTTATGCAGTTGGGGCGTGTCAGGTACATAAACAGCGTAGTCATCAGTTCCACCATCACGAATCTGATAGAACCGAACGTATCCCGGTTTAGGTTGAGGTGAAAATTTGCTCTTCGGCGGATTATGCCCTCGGGCCAGATGCGTCAATGCACCGATTCGCTCTTTCTTCCACCCCTTGCCACGATAGGTGAAGACCGATTGCAGGTGGCTTTCAAAAAGGGCACGGGAATTTTGTAGATTCTTTTCGCCGTTCGCTTTGGCGGTAGCGATGCCCTCAAACGCTTCGTCAAGGATACCGACGATTCGGTGCTGTTCCGGGAGGGGGGGAATAACAATCGGGTAGCTTTCAATAAACTCCTTCGGAACTCGCTGATGTCCAACTGCCCCACCCATTCGATCTGAGCCCTCTTTCCTAAAGTCGGAGCGTGACAGGTAGTAATAAAGAAACTCGCTGTTCAAGTTTGCACAGGGCCGAAAGACAATGAACTCGCTCGATCCGAAACCAATTCCGTTGCTCAGTGCATTCGCGATTCCTAGTTTCCCGTTTTCGAAACAGGGGGTAATCTTGGCCAGAAGCACGTCACCATCAGCAAAGTAGGTGTAGCTGCCAGCCACAGACGCAAGTGTCCTTATTTGCCTCGGATTCACGAATTTCCGTTCAATTCCCAAATCTTCCATTGGTACAAAGGACACCAGGCCATCCGGAACCACTCTTTCACGTGCCTCCGATTTTGGGGGCTTGACTTGGCACAGCTCAGCCAAGGTTCTCTTCTGCCAGCCCAATTTCATAACAGCCCTCTGATATTCCGCAGCACTTTCGCGCTCTCGGCATCCAGCGCAACAATCTCATCCATGATTTCCTGAGGGCTGCGGTGGGCCACTTCGTCGCCGCCGTTCGGATTTCTAACTGAAAGATCAAATGTCGCCGAGTCGATGCTCGTTGCTTCCACGCTCCAACTCTTCGGAGAATCTGCGAAGGTCTTTTGCAGTCTGATGAACTCCTTGAGGTCGTCATCGTTGAGCGGGTTGGTCTTGCCCAAGTTACGGCCGGGGTCGAGCTTGTAAAACCAGACCTTGCGTGTCGGCGATCCCTTCTCGAAAAATAGCACCACTGTTTTGACGCCCGCCCCCTGGAAGGCACCGCCGGGGCAGTCGAGTACGGTATAGAGGTTGCAGCTTTCCAACAGGAGCTTCCGCAGGCTCACCGAGGCATTATCGGTGTTGGAGAGGAAGGTGTTCTTGATTACCACACCCCCCCGGCCACCAGCCCTGAGCATCTTGATGAAGTGCTGAAGGAACAGGAAGGCTGTCTCGCCAGTGCGGATGGGGAAATTCTGCTGGACTTCCTTGCGTTCCTTACCCCCGAAGGGCGGATTGGCGAGGATCACATCAAAGCGATCCTTTTGCTGAATGTCAGCAAGGTTCTCTGTGAGCGTGTTCGTGTGCAGGATATTCGGCGCCTCTATGCCGTGCAGGATCATGTTCATGATAGCTATCACGTAGGCGAGGGACTTCTTCTCTTTACCAAAAAAGGTACTCTCTTGAAGTGTCTTGACGTCCTGGGTGGTGAGGTTCTGGTTCGACTTCAGGTAATCGAAGGCCTCGCATAAGAAGCCTGCAGAGCCACAGGCGCCGTCGTAGATGCGCTCGCCGATGCGGGGCTTGACAACCTGCACGATGGCACGTATGAGCGGGCGGGGGGTGTAATATTCCCCTCCGTTGCGCCCGGCGTTGCCCATGCGCTTGATTTTCTCTTCGTAAAGGGCCGACAACTCGTGCTTCTCGTTCTGTGATCGGAACTCCAGTTCGTCGATATGGTCGATGATTTCACGCAGGTTGTAACCGCTGGAGATCTTGTTGTTGATCTCGCCAAAGATCTCACCTATTTTGTATTCAATCGTGTTAGGCCCGGTTGCTTTAAGCTTGAAACCGTGGAGGAAGGGAAAGAGCTTCTGGTTGACGAAGTCGCGTAAGTCGTCGCCGGTCACGGCCTTGTTGTGGTCGATCCGTCCGTCTTTGCTCTTAGGAGCGGCCCACTCTTCCCATCTGTAGGGTTTATCCAGGATGAAGTTGTATTGCTTGCCTTCGAGTTGGGCCTCGGTCGCTTTGTCCTGTTCCAGCCCGTCGAGGTATTTCAGGAACAAGAGCCAGGAGGTCTGCTCGGTGTAGTCGAGTTCGGTGGTGCAGCCGGCCTCTTTCCAGAGGACGTCGTCGATGTTTTTGAAAGCTTGTTGGAACATGGAAACCTTTCGAATATTTGTTTTTTCAATCAGTTGTCAAAAGCAATTTCCCAGGTCTAACTGACCAACAGCTTTCTGTGGAGTCCGACTGAACCTAGGGGAAAAATACTACAACAGAAAAATGTCATCTGTCTAATTGCTTGAGAAATCCATTCAAAGATTTCTTGTACCACTCCGGAACAGATACATTAAACCCCATATATTGCCAGTTCAATATAGTGTTTACGGCATACTCATGAGCCCAGGCCACTTCGTCGCTATCTGGGTTATCCGGTATGCCATTGGTGAAAAAGTTGCCACCAGTAGGCGAGACGGTTCCTGTTAAATCCAGAAATTCCTTGTACTCATGCAGACTTAAACCACTCGACAAAAGAAAAATGAAGTCATGAATTTCCTCAGTCCAACGGGTCAAATCGTTGACAGTTTCTGCGATTTCTTCGAAGTATCTTTCGTTCCCTTCAAAAAAATAACCGGAAGGCGCACTCAAGCTACGGACAAAATGCTTCTTTTTAAACGACTCCAGAAGTGATTTTGATGCACATTCAAAAGCTATTCTGGACAGTTCTAAGCTAGTCTTTCCTCTCCCGTGTTTTGCATACTGACATGATTTGATTAGCATTTCTTTTATATCGGGATCTGCTATTGCCTGGTTTGCACTGAAGGTGACAAAATCGAGTTTAAAGAACTGGAAGAAACCGTCTTCCAATGCTCCCTTAGCATAAACTCGCCATTCCTCCATGATAGATTTTCCCGGGGTCACTGAAGCATGTTGCATCTTATTTCGGATTTCGTTCAACGAAATCAATGTCTGTTTATGTTTACCGAAGTTGGAATCATTCTTGATTTCACAAACTTGATTAATAAGTTCTGGAAAAGAAACCTTGTCTTTTACCGTGGCGTCATTCTTCAACAAAATAGCTTTGAGCAAGATTTCAATACTAATGTGGAAGTGATGGACAGCAATCATCTTATCCATATCACTAGAGGCTGAGTAATGGGTAAGTCCATGTGAGTAGAATTGCTTTGACAGCAGCAATCTTCTCAAAACAATTGGGGGTAAATCATCAGGGGGCACGGATGTTTTCCCTTCGAAAGCCATTTTCAGTCCTAAGAAATGAGGAAATGTGAAAGAGGTCTAGGACATGGTCATTAATATTTTCGTTTTCCGTATCCGCCGATATTTCACAATTGCTGCGATCGATTTTTATTGCATTTTTACTCGATGATAAAATATCACCCTTTTTAACTGGTCAACAGCAATTTTTTTGTCCCGATTAGGCTGCCATCACGGTCCCTGATGTCAGTAGTTTGTGCAAACGCCGAAACCGGAACCCGGACAACAGCCTTTGTCCATGTGTTGCGGCTTCCCCGCTTCGCTGATTCTCTCCTCATCCTGCCCGGGGACTTGAACCATTCCCGTTCCTTGCTCTGAAAACGATGAACTGAATTATCTGTCCTCGAATTCCAGCCCAGCCCCCATGAATTTCTCCGATTCAAGGCGAAGATCATCGCCCGGGGAAACCGATTTTCGCCTTTAAACGAGGGTCACGCCAACATCATCCAGAATGGCGCTGGCCCTGGGCCCGCATTGACCTGTTCTGGTCCTGTATTGCGTAATTTCATCAAAGAATTCCTTCATTTGAGCCATCAGTCAGGGCTACTTTCCGTCATGATGGTCCGATTATCCCCCGGACGTGTGTCAAATAAGGACACACGTTATTGAATTATTTTCGTGACGAGAAGAAAAATGGACCGGTTATGTTACTATTCCAGATTAGTGAACGGTGTATCCTCTGCAAATGATTTTGTAGACTGTAGAAGCTCTTTTCACCGTACACAATATGATCGGTGGGTCATAGAATAAATCAATTCATTTTGAATCTGGGTAATTCTCTTTCAGCCACCCATCTACCGCATAAATTTAGGGTATGCTCCCATTCTGCGATATTTAAATATTCCTGGTTTCCATGTTCGTTGTGATAGCCAACGCTGAGATTAACACCGGCAATTTCACGACATAGAATTCTTATATCGGTCGAAGATCCGAGATCTGGTTCCGTGTAGCCTGTTTTCTTGGCGACATAGGCTCTAAATTCTTCCGTACCCTTGTTGTAACACTTGAAATCCCGGCCATTGCGCCTGTCAAATTCAATAGCGAACTGGTGGTCCCGGTTGATCTCGTCATATATTTGCTTGCTATGATCCATCAACCAGGAAGAGCCTGTCTGGCTATGTTCTTCGCCGTTTGTGACAAGCAGGGAATGTCCCAGATCTCTGAGCAGCCAGAGAAGGGCGCATCCTGCCCTGTCATCAGCGCCAAGCCCGAATTCTTCATTGACGGCCCTGATTTCGCCATCTTCGATCTTTATTTTGTGTGTTGGACCGGGATCATATCCGTACTCATGATCCCAATAGGTGTCGGCATGGGCCACGAGTAATACCTTGTTGCTCCCGGAGCCTCTTACATACAGAAATCTTTCCAGACCTTCGCCACGATAAATTGCTCCAGGTATTTCCAGAAAGCGATCGAACACACCGTCAGCGCTTCCGAGTGGGATTCCGAGAAATCTTCTCAGCACTTCTATGTGATTAGCGCCATCATATTCTCTCATCGATCAACATCCTCGGTCCCGATTATGTTTCCGCTTCGAGTCTTTTCAGAGCGCTATCGTCAATAAGTAGCTTCATTTGTTGAATGGCTATTTGGTTCAATTTAGTCACACGTTCCGCCTGCTGCATGCCCTCATTTATGAAATGAGCGTTCAGATTTTCGAGATTTGATAGACAGACAAGCTGAGCCACATTTGCCTCATCACGGATGTTGCCTATAGAATTGCGCCTTTTTGCCCGCCATTCCTTCGCAGTCATGCCAAAAAGAGCCACATTCAACACATCCGCCTCAGACGCATAAGTGAGGTTGATCTGTTCTTTGCCTAGTTCCGGTGGAATCAAGTTCGCCTTTATGGCGTCTGTATGTATTCGGTAATTGATTTTTGTGAGGTTCCGCTTAATGTCCCATCCAAGTTGTTTTCGCTCATTCTCTTTGAGTCGCTGGAATTCTTTGATGAGATAGAGTTTGAACTCGACTGAAATCCAGGAAGCGAACTCGAAGGCGATGTCTTTATGCGCATATGTTCCACCGTAACGGCCTCGTTTTGAGATGATACCAATAGCGTTTGTTCTTTCAATCCACTGACTGGGAGTTAATGTAAAACTGTTAAGGCCAGCTTGTTTTCTAAACCCGTCGAATTCGACGGAATTAAAATCCGGGTTGTTAAGATGCTCCCAGATACCCAAGAACTCAATGGTGTTACGGTTTCTGAGCCAGTTTCTAATTAAATCGTCTGTCCTATCTGAATTTTTGTACTTTGCTATATCAGTGATGCAGATATAGTCTTCTTCGTTCCAGGTATGGACAGCGATTTCTTTTTTCATTACTTCGATTTTAGCCATAGTTACTTCTCTCAAGCATTGAAGTCTATCATTTATACCGGATCTGCCAAAAGAATTACGGTTTTTTCGTTGAACAGATTCCGACAACTAAATATAGCAGTATCATCCTTGTTCATCGATCAACGTCCTCGGTCCCGATTATATTTCCACTTCGGTCACGGATGGTTTTTTGTCCTTGCCCGTCATATTCCTCGGTTCGGATAATGTTTCCGGAGCGGTCACGAACAGTAGTGTCATTCCCATGTCGGTCTTTTGTTTCAACGATATTTCCGTAACGGTCGCGGACTGTGACACTACGATCCGAAGACAGCCCGACCACTGGTAGCAGCATGAAGATAATGACGCCAAAAAAAACTTTCATTAGTTGCCTCCTTGGAAACAGATTTCTCCCTGACGGTCGAAATGACACAATCGTCAGTTCCCCTATTCTAATTCGGACGTGTGTCAAATAAGGACAAATGTAATTGATTTTTTTCGTGGCGAGCAAAAAAATGAACCGGCTGCATTATGCTTTCAGATTAGTGAACGGTGTATCGTCAGCAATAACTTTGTAGACTGTAGAAGCCATTTTCACCGTACACAAATTGTGTCGGTGGGTCATAGAATAAATCAATTTTTTTGCTGAAAGTCGATCGCAATATTCGTGCTGGTTGGCTTCGAGGTATTCGCTAAGATAGGACATCGGTAGCGACAAAATTCCTTTTTAAAAAAGTAACAAAGGAATTAACCTCCAGCCTATACGGCCGTTTCCAAAGAACCCGTTTAAGGCGAATCCTGCTACATGCATCTCTCGACTTCGCTTGTAATTCACCGTGATCGCTACCGGAGATGAAAACTGTTGACAGGCGGCGGCGCTTCGTCTTATTGTATTCACATAGCACAACTCATTTTCGATATGCGTAAACAATGGGAATTCGAAATATGGCCGTCGATGATGAGAACTCCCGATATTTCCTCAAGTCTCTCGCAAAAGGACTCGACGTTTTGCAGACTTTGGCCGAATCCCCTAATCCCATGGCCTTGGCAGAACTGTCTCGAAGCGTCCGCAGCAACAACGCGACAGTCACTCGCATTTGCGGCACCCTTGCCAAGCTGGGTTTTGTTCGCAGAGATCAGCAACGCCGTTTTCATCTGACTCCTAAACTTCTTTCGCTCGGTTACGCCTCCATGAGCGGCCTCGGTTGGCGGCAAGTCGCGCAACACTATCTTGAGGAGTTGGCTGAAAAGACTGGAGAAACCGTGAACTTGTCCGTTTTGCAGGACAGGGAACTCATGTATCTTGTGCGCATCAACAACACCGGCCGCATTCTGCCCTTTGACCTGCAACTTGGCTCCAGGCTTCCTGTGCACTGCACGTCCATGGGGAAGTCTCTCCTGTCCTTCGCCACCGAGGAAGAACTTGGACGCATCCTCAAGGATTACGATTTCGCCCCTCTGACGAACCACACCATCACCAGTGAAGAGGATTTTCGGCGCGAACTCCGCGCGGCGCGGGAGAAGGGCTATTCGCTGAACGATGAAGAGCTTTCCTACGGGCTAAGGAGCGTGTCGGCTCCGATTAAGGATTTGTCTGGTGGGGCGATCGCGGCGATCAATATAGCGGTTCCTACTAAACGGGTTAGCCTTGAGGATCTGGAAAACCGGCTGGCGCCATTGGCGGTAGAAACTGCCGAAAAGATTCAGAAGGCTCTGGGTTCGATGGAAAAGGCATGATTTTCTAGGCGAGGAGCCAAATGACCGAAAAGCTGATCATCACTGTGGCGCCTACGGGCTCGATGCCGAGGAAAAGCCACACACCGCATGTCCCGATTACTACTGATGAAATCGTTACCGATGCGCTCCTGTGTGAAGAAGCGGGCGCATCGGTTCTGCACATTCACACAAGAGACGAAGAACAAAACCCTTCGGACGATCCTGACCGCTTTGCGCAAGTGGTGAGCGCCCTCACAGGCCGCACCAGGCTGATTCTTCAAATATCCACCGGCGGAAGAGCGGGGACAAGTCTGGAGAGCAGGCTCGCTCGACTGGCGGCCGGCGGCGAAATGGCCTCTCTCACCACAGGCAGTGTCAACTTTCCCAATTCCGCTTACGTCAACCCTCCTGATCTGGTCGAAGGTCTTGCGGCTGAAATGATGCGCCTATCCTTGAAGCCTGAGATCGAAGTGTTCGACACGGCCATGCTTCATAACGGCATAGCGCTCATGGAGCGAGGGTTGATCCCCCAACCCTTGCATTTCAACTTTGTGATGGGACTGAAGGGGGCCATACCGGCTCGTGTGGAACACCTGGTACACCTGGTTCGGTTTCTTCCACCGGGATCCACCTGGGGCGTCAGCGGCGTAGGAGCCGGCCAGCTTCCCATGGCGACACACGCCATTTTGATGGGTGGGCATGTTCGAGTTGGTCTCGAAGACAACATTTACTACTCCAAAGGCCAGTTGGCTACGAATCGGATGCTGGTGGAACGTATTGTCGAGATCAGCCGGATATTGGGTCGCGACGTGGCCACGCCGGACGAAGCTCGAAGCATACTCGGCCTCAAACCGAGGACCGGAGACAGGGCATGATTAGACCGGGTAACGTGTTTCACAGGAAGATTGACGGGGAATTACCCACGGCCGTCAAAGGCGATGGCGCTGTCATCCTGGACGAGAACGGTCGCAGCTTCCTGGACGCGAGCGGTGGGGCGGTGGTCGTAAATGTGGGGCACGGAAGACGCGAAATCGCTGACGCCGTATTTGAGCAACTCTGCGAGGGATACTATTTTCATCCCACCATGTTCACAACTCGGGCCGTAGAAGCGTTGGCTGAGCGACTCGCTGCGCACGCTCCCCACGGGATCTCTCGCTTCTATTTCATGACCACCGGTTCAGAAGCGGTTGAAACAGCGATCAAGTTTGCTCGCCAGGTTCATGTGAATACGGGGCGTCCGGGTCGCCACAAACTCATCTCCCGTTGGCGCTCTTACCACGGACTCACTCTGGGCGCTCTGGCGGCTACCGGACGGACCAGCTTTCGCTCCCCTTTTTCCCCAATGATTGAAGACGCAATTCACATACCCCCTCCGTATTGTCTCAGATGCCCATTTGGGCTGACCAGGTCGACATGTGCGCTACAATGTGCGGTCGCCCTGGAAGAGGCCATCTTGAACCAGGGGCCCAACACGGTCTCCGCCTTCATCGGAGAACCCGTAAGCGGCGCTTCCCTGGCTGTTTATCCCCCTCCACAAGGGTATTGGCCTCTCGTCCGGAAGATATGCGATAGGTACGGCGTGCTGCTCATCCTTGACGAAGTCATGACCGGGATGGGCAGGACAGGGAAGTGGTTTGCCTCGGAACACTACGATGTGATCCCCGATATCGTGACGTTGGGCAAAGGAATCAGTGGAGGCGCTCTGCCTCTATCCGCTACCGGCGTCCGGGAGGATCTCTACGCCCAGGTGATTGAAGGGGGAGGTTTCGCGCACGGCGGCACATTTTCTCATCATCCGGTCTGCGCAGCGGCGGGATTGGCTGTAATGGGAATAATCGAGCGGGACGAGTTGATTGAAAAGGCGGCGTCATCCGGACAAACGCTTGGCAGTAAGCTTTCGTCCTTGCTGAACGATTCACCCTTCGTGGCCGACGTCCGAGGTATCGGCATGATGTGGGGAATCGAGTTCGTAACTAACAAAGAGACCCTGGAGCCCTTCCCCAGATCTCGCAAAGTCACGGAGAGGCTTTGGGATCGGTTGTTTTCCGATGGAATCGTCGTTTACAAATCCGTGGCTTTGGCTGGCGCCGATGGGGATGGTTTGGTCATCGCACCGCCATTTACGATAAATGAGAAAGAGATGGACACGATCGTTTCGGCTCTCGATCGTGCCGTCACCGGTGTTTTAGGGCGATAACGAGAATGAGCGCTATTGGGGGGAGCGACCGCTCCCTGGAACCTTGGACGAAGTCACGAAAGGAGGAGAGGCATGAGCAACTATTTGAAGCTAATGGCGATATTGGTGGCGTTGGCGACGGCTGCCTTGGGGCTTGCCGGAAGCGCCATGGCTGAGGAAACCATCAAGATTGGAGTGGTCGGTCCGCGAACAGGCACAGCGGCAGCGACGGGCGCAGCTTTCGACGAAGGAATCGCTCTCGCCCTGGATAAGATCAACGGATCTGGCGGGGTCCTGGGAAAGAAAGTTGAAGTGGTCTTCGAAGATACAGCCGGCGACCCGGCCAAAGCAGCCAGTGGAATCGAGAAACTCATTACGAAAGACAATGTTGTGATGGTTCTCGGCGAATCCCACAGCTCTGCGGCCCTGGCGGAGATTGAAGTGGCCAACCGCAACAAGACGCCATTCATCATCGCCGAAGCTTGGCACGACGACATCACCAAGAAAAACTACCCGTACGTTTTTCGCGCCGGCCCCTGTAACAGCGGCGTAGTCAACGACGCCATCATGGGGTTTGTCAAGCATTACGGATTCAAGCGAGTCGCCATTTTCGCCGAGAATACCGACTGGGGCAAAGGCATCAAAGACCTGGCCGAAACCGGACTTAAGGCCGCCGGCGTCGAGTTCACCACTATAGATACTGATACCAAGAGTCAGGACCATTACACCGAACTCAACAAGGTCAAGAAGTTCAAGCCCGATCTCATTCTTGCGTTTGTATACGGGTTTGGCGTGCACTATCTCATCGCTCAGGCTGGCGAAGTCGGCATTGTTCCTTCGCAGGCGTTGCTCCTGGAAGGCGCTGGACCACCGTCGCTGTGGCCCGAGTTCTGGAAAACCGTAGGGCAGTATGGCAACCTTGAGCTGTTCGTTTCCCGAATGCACGAAAAAGTCATGCTGACTCCGGTAGCCAAAGAGTTCGACGCAGCGTACCAGAAGAAGTTCGGCAAACCTCCTACGGACTACAAGTCCCGTTCCATCTACGATGTAATCTTGATCGCAGCGGACGGCATCAAGCGCGCGGGGTCCACCGACAGCGAAAAACTCACGAAGGCTCTGGAAAACTCGGACATCGTAGTTTGCTCCGGTCAGGTGAAGTTCGGCAAGGAAAAAGGCAGCTACGCATATCATCAGTGGCAGCCGCCGATGCTTATCGTTCAATGGCAAGACAAGAAGCAGGTTGTGGTCTATCCCATGGATGCGAAGACGGGTGACCTGAAGAAGTAGCGACCCCTTTTCCCGGATCTACCGCTTCTGAACCGAGCGGTTGATCCGGCCCATTACCAGCTCGAAAGGACGGCGGATCCTTGGAAGACCTGCTGCTGTATCTTACCAACGGGGTGTTCATGGGGAGCACCTATGCGCTAGTAGCACTGGGCGTAACGTTGATCGTCGGAATTATGGGCGTTATCAACTTCGCTCACGGCGAACTCTATGTGTTGGCCGGATACTTCAGCGCCCTTTGTTCGCAGGCGTTGGGATTCGATCCTCTGAGTTCGATGGTTGTGGCTGTGGTCCTTGTATTTTTTTTCGGGCTGGTGATAGAGCGTATCCTCATACGGCCTACCTACGGCCAGGAAATGTACTCTCTGATCATCACGTTTATTCTGTACATAATTCTTCAGAACGCATATTTGGTGGTTTTCGGTCCTTATCCCAATAAGCCACCCAATTGGGTGAACGGGGCCAGCGACATTTTGGGCTTGTTCTCCTACAGCAATCAACGGCTGGCGTCTTTCGCCGCCGCCGCTGCGGTGATAGCGGTTTTTATGGTGGTAATGCGCAAGACATGGTTTGGGCGAGTGATTCGAAGTGTGGCCATGGACCGCGAAATGGCTTCCCTGTTAGGAGTCAACCCCGAGCGAGTGAATATGCTCTCGTTCGGTTTGGGATGCGTGCTGGCAGCGTGCGCGGGTGTCATACTCACCCCCGTATTTCCCGTCACCCCCACTGTGGGAGTAGGCATCTCTCTGACCGCATTCGTGGTGATGATACTCGGCGGACTGGGTTCGCTGACCGGTTGCATTGTCGGAGGCTTGCTCCTGGGCATAGTAGAGAACCTCGGAGTCGCTTACATATCCAGCGGCTATAAGAGCCTTTTCGGTTTTCTAATTCTGATTCTGGTCCTCTTCTTCCGACCCACGGGTCTGTTCGGTCAGAAGCGACTTTAGTAGGGAAACCATTATGCAGGCTGCGGCAAAAGATTTCAGTAAACCCCTCGGAGGCGAATCAGCCGGGTGGCTGGTCATTCTTGCCGGGTTCTCGTGCCTGCCTTTCGTGCTGGGACCATACTGGCTGAACAGCGCTATTGTGGGGCTCTTCTACGTCATGATGGCGAGTTCCTGGAACCTGCTTGCCGGTTTTACCGGGCAAGTCTCTTTTGCGCATGCGGCGTTCGCCGGAATCGGTTGTTACACTAGCGGGATACTTTCGGCCAAGCTGGGGCTGCATCCGCTGTTCGGGCTTTTGTTGGGCGTAGCGGCCGCCGCTCTCCTGTCACTGTGTCTGGGCGCATTGTGCATCAGGATGGGGGGAATCTATCTCTCGCTTACCACGCTGGCTTTTTCCGAGATCGTTCGCATAATAATCCAGAACGAATACGATGTCACTCGCGGCACGATGGGATTGGTGGTGCCGTTTATCGTCGGGCCCTATTCCAAGACAACGGCCTTCTATATCATGCTCGTTGCGGCGGTGGGAGTTGTCTGGCTGGTGAGCTGGATAATCAATTCAGACATGGGGCTTCGGTTTCGGGCGGTGCTCAACGACGAAACAGCGGCTCAATCTCTGGGAGTCAATGTAACGAGGGTTCGGCTCAACGCCTTCGTCATCAGTGGCGCTATGGCGGGACTGGCCGGGTCGCTGTACGGGCATTACCTCATGCTTATTACTCCCCATATACCCTCTCTGGACATGATGTTCCACGTGCTCGCGATGGCGGTAATCGGAGGGTTGGGCACGATGGCGGGTCCTGTCGTGGGCGCCTTTCTCCTGGAGGTCCTCAGCGAGTTTGTGCGGGAATTCAGCGACAAGTATCACGTGCTGGTATTTGCCTGCGTAGCCCTGGTTTTCGCACGCTTCGCGCCTCAAGGACTTGTGGGTTTGTCCGTGAATTGGTGGAAGAAAGTCACCGGAGGGAAACGATCCACATGAGCCTTCTTGAGGTGAAAACTATTTCCAAGCGCTTTGGAGGAGTCAAAGTCATCAACAGCGTGAGTTTTTCGGTGAACCCCGGAGAGATCCTGGGTATGATCGGGCCCAACGGAGCCGGTAAGACCACCATGTTCAATCTTATAACCGGTGCCGTTACTCCGGATGGAGGCGCGATCTGGTTTCAGGGTCGGGACATTACAGGCCTCAAGCCTCATCAGATATGCAGGTCGGGGATATCGAGAACCTATCAGATCGTCAGACCCTTCGCTAAAATGACCTGCATGGAAAATGTGTGCGTCGCGCTGATGGAGAACCGCCCAGACCTTAAAGGAGCGGCCCGCAAACAGGAAGCGGAGGAACTGCTCGCAATGACCGGCCTGGCCGGCAAGGAAGAGTCGGATGCGGCAAGCCTCAACCTCATCGACAAAAAACGCCTTGAGTCGGCGCGAGCCCTTGGAGCGAACCCGAAACTGATACTCCTGGACGAAGTCCTCGGGGGACTCAACAGCATGGAAATGGACACAGCCCTTAAACTCATCAAATCCATTCGCGACCGGTACGATATCACCGTGATATGGATAGAGCACATCATGGGAGCCATCATGAGTGTGTGCGACCGAGTGCTGGTAATGGATCAGGGGAGTCTCATTTCTCAGGGTTCACCGGAAGAAGTGTGCCGGGACCCGCTCGTCATAAAGGCCTACCTGGGAGAGCAGCCAGATGCTTAAACTCACGGATCTGGAGGCCAACATCGGCGAAAACCGGGTGTTGCGAGGCGTTTCCCTGGAGGTTCCCAAGGGTTCCTCCGTGACCGTATTGGGGGCCAACGGCGCGGGCAAGTCGAGTTTGATCGGCGTAATCAGCGGATTGAGGGCAGCGACTAGGGGTACGGTAACGCTGGAAGATCGGGAGATACAGAATATGCCGCCGTACGCGATAGCGCGCCTGGGCGTGGCCACAGTTCCCGAAGGAAGACGGACCTTTGTGGATATGACCGTGGCCGACAATCTCATGATGGGCGCATTTCTGCCCCGAGGCCGAAAGAGTCTCACACAAACGATGGACGAAGTTCTCACCCTTTTCCCTGTCCTCAAGAACAGGATGACTCAGCGAGCGGGCACGTTGTCCGGTGGCGAACAGCAGATGCTGGCCATCGGTCGCGCGTTGATGAGCCGCCCTTCCATTCTGATTTTAGACGAACTGTCTCTGGGGCTTGCGCCGGTCATCGTGCAGGAAATCTATCGCGTCCTTGCCGAGTTGCGGAATCGGATCACGATGCTCCTGGTGGAGCAGTCCGTGGAAATGGCTCTCAAGAACTCCACATACGCCTACATCCTGGAAGCCGGAAGGATTGTTCGGGAAGGCCCTTCAGCCGAACTCCTCAGAGATCCATCGATCAAGGACGCCTACCTGGGTATGAAGAAGAGTGTGACCGCGGAAAGGAGCGAATAGGAGATGTACGGATGGCGCGGTAAGGTTTTGTGGGTGGATTTAACCGCAGGTCGCGTTGAAGAGCGGCCCCTTGACCCTCGAGCCGCCCGCGATTACATCGGCGGTCGCGGACTGGGTATCAAACACCTCCTCGACACTGTAGACCCTGAAGTCGATCCTTTAAGTGAAGGCAACGACCTGATCTTTGCCACGGGCCCGTTGACCGGGACCTCCGCTCCCACCGGCGCCCGGTACATGGTGATGACCAAATCGCCTTTGACCGGGGCCGTAACGTGTAGCAATTCCGGAGGCAAGTTTCCCTCAGTTCTCAAAAAGGCCGGGTGGGACTCGATAATCGTCAGAGGTAGGTCTTCCGAACCGGTGTACCTCTGGATGAACGGTTCCCATGCCGAACTGAGACCCGCCGGACATTTGTGGGGTAAAAATGTGCCGGAAACCGATGAAGCCGTGCGAGCCGAAACCGACATGTCGGCGAGGACGTCCGTAATCGGCCCGGCAGGCGAATTGGGAGTTCTGTTCGCCTCCATCATGAACGACAGACACCGGGCGGCTGGACGTTCCGGCGTGGGCGCGGTGATGGGCTTCAAGAAGCTGAAGGCAGTCGCGGTCAAAGGGGAAGGCAAAGTCGAGCTGGCCGATCCGAACCGATTCAAGTCCCTCGTCGCAGGGTTTCTTGACCGTTTTAAGAAATCGTTCCATGGAGGCCCGATCCCGCTGCGGGAATGGGGAACTGCAATAACCGCAGTGGGCACGCAGAATTTCGGTGTGTTTCCCACACGCAATTTCCAATCCGGTCTGTTCGAAGGATGGAAAAAAATCGACGGCAGAGCGCTCACTAAACAGTACCTGGTGAAACCCAAGGCCTGTTTCTCATGCCCCATAGCGTGCGGACGCGGCACAAAAGTGCCTGACGGTCCCTATGCCGGCGAAGGAGAAGGGCCGGAGTACGAAACGGTATATTCATTCGGAAGTGATTGCGGGGTAGACGATCTTGCCGCGGTGACCAAGGCGAACTACATCTGCAACGAGTTGGGCATGGACACCATCACCATGGGGGCGACCATCGCGTGCGCAATGGAAATGAGCGAGAAAGGACTGATTTCGCCCTCAGATGTCGGGCTTGGCCGCGATCTCAAATTCGGAGACGCCCGGGCTGTGGTGGAACTTACCCGTCTGACCGGGCGTCGACAGGACTTCGGTCATTTGCTCGCACAGGGTTCGCTGCGTCTCGCGCGGCATTACGGCCGGCCCGAATTCGCCATGGTGGCCAAGGGCCAAGAATTTGCAGGCTACGATCCGCGCGGGGAGCAAGGTATGGGGCTGGCCTATGCGACAAGCCCCATCGGCGCGTCGCACATGAGAGGCGACCCTGCCTACATCGAGCTTCTGGGCGTTCCCAAGCAGCTCGATCCACTAACCTACCATGACAAGCCCCAAATCGTAAAAGATTGGCAGGATGCGTTCAGTGTCATCGACGCCGCGGGATTGTGCGTATTCTTCTCAGTGCGCAACTACGTGCGACCGGATGAGACAATCAAGCCGGAAGGAATCACCGAGTTGCTCAACGCGGCTACCGGCATGGACTATTCGTTGGAAGAAGTCTGCGCCGCAGGAGAACGTATTTTCAACGCCGAACGCCTCTTTCTCTCACGGGCAGGTTTTTCCCGGAAGGACGACACCTTGCCGGCCCGCATTGTCTCGGAGCCAATGCCCGATGGACCGGCGAAGGGAATGGTGTGTCACCTGGAAGAGATGTTGAATGAGTACTACCGGCTACGGGGATGGGACACTAACGGAATTCCCACTGAGGAAAAGCTCAGGGAGCTTGGACTCGCCTAGATTCTTCGGGAGCGGCTGCAATGCGTATCGGTGTTAGACTGCAGTTGACCTTCAGCGACATGACGCCCCACGGTGAGGAGCTTTTCTACCTGGATGCGCCTCCGGGCGCCACTGTGGCGGACGTCCTGGAGACTCTCGCGATTCCCGATTCCGCTCCCAAGGTCATTATCGTCAATGGACGGGCGGCGAAGCCGAACCGAGAACTCGTGGAAGGCGATCAACTCGTCTTGTTTTCGCCTGTGGCAGGCGGATAACCCGCGCTTGAGGATTGGCGCCAGTATTCGCGACTTCGTGGTTTGGCTAGCAATCCCGGGTTGCGTTAAAATCGAAAAACCGGGCTGATGACAGGCGCTGGTACCGCTCCGGATGGCAGGTCAACAGGATTATCTGAAGTCTCTTTGCGCTGTCCTCCAAAACATCGAGGACCCTCCCCAGCCGCATGGAGTCAGTAGCGGTAAGTACATCATCGAGAACAACGAGCTGTCTTTCATCCTGAGCCAGGACGTCGGCCAGGGCCAGCCTAACAGCAAAGTAAAGCTGTTCCCGTTCTCCGCCTGAAAGACTTGTAACCCCGACATTGAAGTCACACAATTCAGGCATAAGCTCTGACGGCTGAAACATGTCTCCAAGACGGACCTGTCCCAAGCCGGCCCCGCAAATGTAATTCAAAGTCTTCGTTGCCGCATCCTCTACGGGTCGTGAAACAGACGACAACGCCTCCTTACGCACGCTATCTATCGTGTCATGCAACAGGCGAATCGCATCCTGATCAAGCTCCTCACGCTGGATGCTCTTCTCCAGTTGAACAATCGTTTCATGAGCTTTAGCCAACTCGGAATATGAACCGCCTTCGCTAAGGACTTTGAGGCTCCCAATTGCCATGCTCTCCTGATCCTTGCATTGTCCGTAATGATTTTCAGCCTGAGTTTTTGCTGATATCAGCTTCTTAGCCAAGGCTTCAGGGTCTTGATCAAACTTCTTTAGCTGGTTTTGCAAATCTTCCAATTTGCTTTTCGCTGCGTTCCAACTCATGGAAATTTCGTTCAGCTCGTTTTTGCGTTGCTCCGGGGTTTTGTTGTCCTTGTTCAGACCATTGAGTCGTTTCTCATTTTCCCCGATCGCTTTTTCTACTCCTTCAATTTTCGTCCTTAATACTCCCAGTCTCTTGTCCAGATTACCACGCAGTTTCCTGGCGTCCTCCAGATTTTTTGACGCTTGCTCCCTTTGCGCTGCGTGCGATTCGGCCAATTTATCAGCTTTCTTTTTCAGATTTTCCCAGTCCGGCGAATTTGACACCCACTCGGGATAATGCTCTAAAATCACCTCCCGGTTGTGTTCCAAAGACGCTCTTTCATGTTCCAGGACATTGAGCTTAACTTTGCCCAACAATGTTTTGATTTCCAGCTCCGCCTCACGAATGTTTCGGGCTATTTCGTTGGCCCGACCGGAAAGTTTCTCAAGCTCGGTTAGATCGGTAGTCCCATAGGGCTCAGACAATTGCGATATTTTCTTTTGTGTCTTGGAAAGTTTCTCCCTGAGTTCGTCGATTGATCCGGTCGGACCCCAAGCCCTGATCGTCGCCACGTCAGGGATTCGGACGCTTACTTCAGGAGATCCCCTGAATGCTGTGACCTCTCCAGACAGGACGTTGACCGCCCCCGTGTCATCGCCCTTCAGCACATCAACCGTCAGTCCTGTTTCAGCAATGACTTCCACATGCATTAAAGAGGCGTCTATTCTGAGATTCGTGTCATCACGGTCCCTCATGGCAATTCCAATAGCCTTCAGTGTCTCTTCATTCGGGGATTTTACAGACTTTCTTTGCAATTCAAGCTGTGTGAGGCGTTCCCTGGCTACAGAAATCCGGGTCAACTTTTCTTCGAGAGCCGTCAGTTTCGGACAGATGTCAGAATAGGAACGAGCTGACTCGGCGAGAATTGTCATATCGTTAACTTCGTTCTCCAGCGTCTTGATCCTGTCGAGGTCTTCCTGACAATTCGTGAGATTATCCTCGGCGATTTCGAATTCTTTTCCCTTTTGTTCCAAATCTTTGGCAAGCTGTTCTAATTCTATTCGCCCTATGGCGATGTCATTTTCTGTTTTGGCTATCTGTTCGATGGTAGTGTTCAGCGCCGCAAACTTACCCGCGTGAATCTTGGCGCTGCTGTCGTTTTCACTCCGGGCGGCCTTCAGCTCACGATATTCTTTCAAGCTTGATTCTGTGGTCGACAGCAATCCCTCTATCCGATCCAATTCCAGCCTGGCCTTCGCTGTAAGAAGCCGACATTTTTCAACCTCAGCCGATGTCCTTTGAAAAGATTCATATCGATCCTTCGCCTGAATCAAGTCGGTTCGAGTCTTTTCAAGGTCCTGCCTGAACGTAACGCTTGCCGGGGCGTCTTTACCTTTTTTCAGTTTTCCGGCGCCTGTGAAATACATGGCATAGAGCCTGTTAATCTCCTTTTCCACACGGGATGAGCCGTTGGATGTGAGATGAGCGCTCAGAGTGTCTCGAATATCGTGAAGGACATCATTGGACAACTGGTCGAGAGCAAGTCTTCCCTGCGGGGCCCACAGAGCCTGAGCCCATCCCCAGTGTTCAACTCTCGACAATCCCTTGGCAGGCGGATTCCTGGTTAGCATCTCGCGAACCGCTTCATCAGCCTTTAGCCCCTGCTTAATCGGATTGTACCGGCCGGCCTGCATTTCCTCCAGTACTGAACTGACGCTCTGTATAAACTGCTTGGTTATCCGGTAAGAATGGCCCTTGTGTTTAAACTCAACCACTACTCTGGGCGCGAGATCCCGCCCCCAGGGTTGAATCTCGTTAATGTCTTCTCCCTTGACATTATGTCTGTCAATCAAACCTCTCCTTAAGGCTTCGAAAAGGGATGACTTTCCTGAGCCGTTGGAAGCGTACACCACATTGAGGCATTCTGAAAATGGTCCCACGACTTTTTCCCGAAGCATGTTCCGCCAATAACAGACGCCAATTGACTCAACAATCATTTCGGGACCCCCTTTACTATGGTGTAAAGTCGCGATAGGGCTAACTGCGTAACTTCCGGCCTATTTTCAGAGTCCTGTAACAGACGAAGGGCGGCTTGTTGAATGACACCCTGTCCAAGATCGTCGATCCATGAACAATCGGTAGGAGCGGCCTTCAATTGGCAGGAGTCGATGTCACTCCAGAAAAACCTCGACTCAAGCATCTGCTCAATGTGCTCCAACTCCGATCGTTCCTCCATGTTCAAAATACCGGATATGGTTAACTGAATCAGAGTCTGGAAAGGACTGGCCAACGATTCAAGCGCATCCTTCAGGCGCTTTATGTCTCCCTGTTTGATCAATTCTTCGGCAACAGAAATCCAGTTTAGACCACCTGATTTGACCGGCCTTATCTTGGGCGCCTTCCCATGGGATTCTATTTCAACTACTAAAACATTACCGCTGTCACGTTCGCCGAATTTGGTGGTTTCATGCGTTCCAGAATAGGCCATCCGGACATTTCCATCAGAGTCGGGGTATGAAGCGAAAGAATGCCAGTGGCCTATAGCCAGATAGTCCAACCCTGTCCGTTGGGGAGCGTCTCTTGGGATCGGGGAATCAGGCTCATCCTGACGAATGCCTTCGACAGTTCCGTGGGCCAGTCCTATTCTGATACGGCCGACATCTTCTTTTGGTATCCATGCCGTGGGGTTGGCAGTAGATCGCTTTTCTTTAAGCGGGCATGGATAGACTAACGCCTCAGCGATTTCAATACATCCCTCCTCCCTGAGCACTGTAACATTAGGCGCCCCCCAGGCCGGGTGTTCCCACACCGAGCCAGGAAGCAAGGGGTCGTGATTGCCTGGAATGATCAGGACCGGCCCGGGAAATGATCGAAGTATGTCTGCGACCTTTTGGACCAACCTCCGGTCCACTGCGTTGTCTTCAAAGATATCACCCGCGACTAATATGAAATCAGCGTTCTCTGACTTGGCCACGTCCATGACTCGCCTGGCGGCCGCTAGACGTTCCTCCCTAACCCGGGGAGCGCGATCTCCTATCGAATCAGCTCTCATGCCGATCTGCCAGTCAGCGGTGTGAACAAACTTCATGAACCTCTCCAGCCAGTTTCTCAATCTTTCCCTTGTAGAGTTGGGAAGCCCTTTGGGTAGGGGAACTGAACTCTACCATGTTTCCGTAACATTTCAAGAAGATGCCCGAAATGAACTCTTTGTTCAAATAAGTGTCTAAGAAAAAAGAATAAGGATTGAATTGAGGCAGAACATCTTTCTAGCCTACGAAAGGAGGGTGTCCCATGAAAGCGGGAATCTTTTTTACGGGTTCCGGACCGATCTTGATCCTCACTTCATACGATTCTCTTACCGACGAACGACTGGTAGGGCAGCTCAAGACCAACGGCGTGAAGAAGTTTGTAGCTTATGGGGTCCCGGTAGAACTCCTTAAACAAAAGTATGGGCGCCACTTCAATGCGGTGATGGGAGACCTTCACCAGGAGAGTGACTTGCGCGTTCTTGACTATGACGGTCATCATGTGTTTGAGAATTTCCGTATTCAGGAACTTGGCGCTCCGATCTACCTAGAACCATGACATCATTCTACTCAAAGTGTGGTTTATACACGAGCCAAATTTTGGGTTGATTTCTGACCCTCGATATATCGAGGGTGAAACTTATACTTGCGCTAGATATGTTGAAATAAGATGATCCAGGGCCATGTGCACGTCTTCGACGGGTCCGTACTCTCCCCTGTCGGATTCGATATGAATTACATATTGCGCCCTTCTTTTCATGACCCCTCCGTGAAAACCCACTATAGCGACAGATGTCGCGCCATTCTGATTTGCGTAATCGAGTGCGTTTACAGCGTTAGGGGAGTTCCCGCTTGCGGAAATACCGACCACAATGTCTCCGGGACGCATTAAATTCCGGAGTTGTCCTACAAATATGTTCTCATATCCAATGTCGTTACCCAGACAAGTTACATAGGCCATGTTCGCCGCAAGGCTAATGGCCCGGAACGGCTTCTTGCCCTCCGGAGATGCGCATACTCCCATGTCGTTTGAAAAGTGGCACGCGGTCGCGGCGCTCCCCCCGTTTCCCAGGAAAAAGATTGTGGCTCCTTTTTCTCTGGCGTCCAGAAACAACTGAACCACTTTTTCGACTTCCTCCAGGTTCAGGTTGTTGAGTAAAGCAATCAGCCGTTTGACATAATCTTTGGCGTAATCTTTAGGCGATTCGCATTTGCAAGCAGTGTTTTTCACCTTTACCCCCTTATTATTGAGCCTCACTGCCAAAATCTAGTTCATTTGGAGGTCTCTTACAACCCGATTTAATCTCTCCGTAAAGAAAAATCTTGAATTCCCGACACATTTACTCTATCAATTATGAATCCAATAGTTTCAAACGCAGAAAGTCAAGCTTACCCGAACTACAGACCAAGGATCTACAACCAGAATAGTTATTCGGGTCAATCCCGAATCATATAAACAGTCCTGATTGCGTGATTGGTTTCGTTTCGTCATTGAGTCCAGTCTTTCATTAATTGCGGCGACATACTGATTTTTCATTTCCAAGCGCTCCCTGAGGTGGAACAAGTGGACATAATTCCTCAGATTCTTGTCAGCGGCATAGCGGCAGGCGGCGTATATGGCTTGATCGCTCTTGGATTCGTCCTGATTTACAAGGCCACGAGCGTACTGAATTTGGCCACAGGCGAATTCATGACCTTAGGCGCATTTGTATGCCTGACCGTCTTGACAGAACTGTCGGCGCCATTTGGCGTCGCTCTTTTTGTTACCATGATCTTCGCTGCCAGTCTCGGAGCTTTGACCGAGAGAATAGCGTTAAGACCACTTATCGGCGAACCGATCATATCCGTTATCATGGTTACCATAGGTCTTGCGAGCGTGTTAAAGGGCGTCACGCACATGATCTGGTCTCCACAATTCAGAACATTTCCTCAGGTTTTCCCGCCCACTCCTTTGGATCTGGGCTTCGCTATTGTTCCTTCAGGTCTTTTATGGGGGTTTATTTTCGCTGTTATCTGCACCGTGGTTTTCACCGTTATATTCCGCTACACAAGAACCGGTTTGGCGATGCGCGCCACAGCGGCCAATCAACAGGCTGCTCTTTCGATGGGGATCAGCGTAAAGAGGGTGTTTGCTCTTTCCTGGAGCTTCGCTGCCATCACTGCGGCTTTGGGCGGAATAATTATCGGGAACATCAACGGAATAAGCATTCATTTGGGACACATTGGCCTAAAGGTTCTCTCGGTAATAATCCTGGGCGGCCTGGACAGCATCATCGGGGCAATAGTCGGCGGATTCATAATTGGCGTCCTTGAGAATTTCGCAGGTGTTTATCTTGACTCCATGTTCGGTGGCGGCGTGAAAGAAGTCGCCCCGTTTATAATATTGGTTCTGATCATAATGATCAGGCCTTATGGGATATTCGGGAAACCACTCATTGAGAGAGTCTAGACATTCAGTTAGTCGTGTTTGAGGACCGATATGCGTTGTGGAGATTTTAAAGAATCCTATCGTGAAGACGAAGAAATCTTTCAGAGTCTGTTTGTAAGGATTTGCCTCGCAGTTCTCTTTGTTTTGCTCATTATCACACCTTTTGTCGCAAGCTCCTATGTTCTGTACATCATGAATTTGATAGGCATTGCCATTATAGGGGCTGTAGGTTTAAACCTCCTCACCGGATTTACGGGTCAAATTTCCCTTGGACACGCCGCATTTGTCGGTGTTGGCGGTTATGCGACAGCGATACTTGTTACCCGTCTCGATATGCCCTTCTGGTTTGCAATGCCAATAGCGGGGTTCGTGTCCGCAGGAATGGGATTAATTATTGGGATCCCGTCTTTGCGGGTTAAAGGCCTTTACCTATGCATTGCCACCCTGGCGGCGCAATTTATCCTGGAGTTCGTGTTTGTGCATTGGGAATCAATGACTCATGGAATCCGTGGGATAAACGTGCCAGCTCCCAGGATCGGGGATTTCGTATTCGACACTGAAAAGAGTTACTATTTTATAACCCTTGTCCTTGTAATCCTTACGGTCGGTTTTGCCAGAAATCTTGTAAGAACAAAATGGGGTAGAGCTTTTGTGGCAATTCGCGATCGCGATCTTGCGGCCGAGATAATAGGAATTAACCTGTTCCGCTACAAATTGGCCGCTTTTGCTCTCAGCTCTTTTTTCGCCGGTATTGCAGGAAGCCTTTGGGTGGGATTCATCAAGGTTGTAACTCCGGAACATTTTCCATTCTCCCTCTCTATCCAGTATCTGGCCATGGTTATAGTCGGGGGCCTTGGTAGTGTTCTGGGTTCCATCTTTGGAGCCATATTCATGACGCTCACCCCGGAGCTTCTAAACATTTTCGTAAGTTCCGCCAAACAGCTATTCCCTGGGTTGGACCAATTTTTCATCCCGCTGAAGGAAATAATCTTTGGTGGCATGATCGTGACCTTCCTGGTCCTGGAACCTCATGGGCTGGCGGAAATTTGGCATCGTATCAAGAACTTCTTCCTGCTTTGGCCTTTTTCGAACTGAAACTGGATTTTCGACCGATGAATTGTCGCTTCAAGCATTGATTTGAGCGTCCTGACCAGACGTAACCGTTGTGAATAGGTGTTGATCATTAAGTAGAGCTTCTCAAAATTGACCTTCAAACAAGAAAAGGAGAGCAAAGAATGAAGAAGAGACACTTCTGGTTTTCGGCGATGGTTCTGGCAATTGCGATCGCATTTTCAGCTTTTGCTTATGCGGAAGACGAGATCAAGGTGGGAGCGGTACAACCGATCACCGGCAGATTCGCGTTTGCAGGCGTAAACATCAATGCAGGTCTTGAAGACGCCCTGATGATCGCTAATGAAGAAGGCGGCATCAACGGCAAGAAGATTAAATACATCATGGAGGACGGCCAGTATCAGTTGGACGTAGCTGTTGCGGCATTCAAACGAATCATGTCGCGGGACAATCCACTGATCATGTATGGAGAAAGCACGGGCCTGGGCAAAGCGATGTCTCCGGAAATCAAGGATAGATACAAGATTCTGTACAGCTCGACGTCTTTTTCCAGTGAACTGGCAGATCCCAAGGAAAATCCTTATATGTTCGTGCCGGGTCCGACATATGCTGATATGTTCGGGATATTGCTAAAGTATATCGCCAAAGAAAAACCGGGGGCAAAAGTAGCCTTTTTCTACAGCGACACCGAATTTGGAAAAGACCCGATCGAGGCGGCAAGACAGATGTGCAAGACCCTGAAACTTGATCTGGTTGCCGAAGAAGTCGCTCAGGTAGGGTCAGTTGATGTTACATCGCAGGTTTTAGACATGAAACGCAAGAATCCGGACTTCGTAATTTTCCAGGGCTTTGTGGTGGATCCGGTCCAGACAGTCATCAAACAGTGTAGAGATTTCGGCATGAAAACCCAATTCATGGGAACTTTCTGGGGCGCTTCAAAGATGGTGGTGGATAATCTCGGTCCTATGGCGGAGGGCTATATGGCTGTGAATCCCTACATGTACTGGTGGAATGATGATGTCCCCATGATCAAAAAGATCAAAGCGTATACAGCAAAGAAATATCCAAAGGTAACTTATCGGGACAATTCCTATATGCAGAGTTTTATGACAGGGCTGATCTTTGTCGAGTGCCTGAAACGGGCGGATAAAGCAGGGGAACTCAATGGACCCGGATTGGTAAAAGCCCTCCAGTCACTTAAAGACTTCGACAGTGGCGGTCTTTCCGCTCCATACACAATCAAGAATAACAAATTCCCGGTCGCGAGAGTCTGGAAGGCGAACACACAGAAAAAGATATTAGAGCCGGTTTCTGATTGGATTACGGTGGAGTAGCAATATAATGTCGTTGACTTTACCCGGTCTTTTAGCGCGAAACGCCGAGAAGTATGGAACTTCAAAGGTCGCTCTGCGTGAAAAGGAATTCGGGATATGGCAATCGGTAACGTGGGCCGGTTATTTCGAGAACGTGATCCATATCGCTCTTGGATTAGTCTGTTTGGGTTTTGAATCAGGAGAGAAGCTGGCGATCCTGGGCGACAACCGTCCTGAATGGCTCTATTGTGAACTGTCGGTTCAAACATTGGGTGGCGCTGCTGTAGGTATTTTCCCTGACAGTAGCGCCGCTCAGATCAAGCACATAATTAATCACTCCGACGCCGCATATCTGGTGGTAGAAGATCAGGAACAGGCCGACAAGTTTCTTGAAATTCGGGACGAATGTCCTGGGATAAAGAAGATAATAGTAGATGACCCCACGGGCATGCGGAATTATGACTGGTCAATGTTTGTGACTTTGTCGGATGTTCGCGATATGGGCCGCGAATATAACGGGAAACATCCTGAAGATTTTTCCGCGCGCCTCGAACGGATTACTGAACATACAGTTGCTCTGATAGCCTATACATCTGGGACCACTGGTCTTCCAAAAGGCGCAATGTTGACTCACAAAAACATGGTGAGGATGGCCGCGAATTATGACGAGATTGATCCGGCATATCCTGAAGACAACCACGTTTCGTTTCTCCCTCTGCCATGGATCGGCGAGCAGATGACCGCTGTTTCCTGGAACCTTTACAAGGGGTTCACGGTCAATTTCCCGGAAAGACCAGAAACAGTAGCGGAAAACATACGGGAAGTGGGACCGAACATACTTTTCGCTCCACCTCGATTCTGGGAAAAAATCTGCTCTGATATCCAGGTCAAAATTCAGGACGCTATTTGGATCAAAAGATGGTTTTACAAGGTTTGCATGCCTGTTGGGTTCAAGATGGCCGAATACCGCTTAGCCAACAGGAAACCTCCGGCTATCTTTAATCTGCTCTACAAATTGTGCCATCTCTGTCTGTTCCGGTCTCTCAAGAATTACCTCGGCCTTGGACACTTGCGAAACGTCTACACTGGCGGCGCTGCGCTTGGACCAGAGATATTCAATCTTTTTCAGGCCCTGGGCGTTAACATCAAACAACTGTACGGCCAAACGGAAACTTCCGGCATCAGCGTCGGACACAGAAATGGCGATATCAAACTGAGCACAGTAGGAAAGCCTATACCCGGCGTTGAGATCCAAATTTCCGATACAGGTGAAATACTCACCAAGGGTGATACTGTTTTTGTCGGATATTATAAAGACGAGGAAGCTACCACAAGGACACTTATAGACGGCTGGCTGCATTCCGGTGATCACGGATTATTTGACGAAGATGGCCATCTGGTCATGGTAGACAGAATGAAAGATGTTATGCGCCTGTCCGACGGGTCAAAGTTTTCTCCTCAACTCATCGAAAACAAGCTTAAGTTCAGCCTATACATCGGAGAAGCGGTTGTTGTTGGTAAAGACCGGCCGTTTGTCGGGGCCATGATCAACATTGACATGGCTAATGTGGGTAAATGGGCGGAAAGCCGTAAAATGACTTATACCACCTATACGGACCTCTCCCAAAAAGAGGAGGTGTACGAGCTGGTGGCTCAGGAAATCAGCGTTATCAACAAGTCTCTGCCAAAGGCCGCCTGGGTAAGGAAATTCGTCACGTTGCACAAGGAACTGGACGCCGATGACGATGAGATGACAAGAACCAGAAAGGTGAGGCGCTCAGTTGTTGAAGAACGATATTCCCAGTTGATTGAAGCGATTTATGGCGACAACGACAAGCTTGAAGTAACGTCAGACATCAAATACCGGGACGGTAAGGCTTTCCGTATGCAAACTTCAGTCCAGATTAAAACCGTTCCGGAACCCTAATAGTGAGTGTGCCCGAACCTATGACCAGTGTCGTTTCAGATAATTCAAACCAGAGCCTGCTGAAACTTGAAAGTCTGTTTCTCAAGTTTGGCGGTGTTCATGTGTTGACTGACGTATCTCTCGAGGTTTACAGCGGTGAAATTTTCTCGATCATTGGACCGAATGGAGCCGGGAAAACGTGTTTACTGAATTGTGTAAACAGATTCTATCATCCGGAAAAGGGAAGACTTTTTTTTGAAGGACAGGACATAACAAAACGGAAAACACATGATATAGCGGCTCTCGGTATCGCAAGGACTTTTCAGAACGTGGAACTGTTCAAGGGGATGAGCGTCATTGACAACATCAAACTGGGAAATCATGTCCACTTGAAAACCGGGATGCTCTCGGCTGGCTATTATTTTGGAAAAGCGCAACGCACTGAGCTGAAATTGAGGAAGGAGATCGAAGAAACGATCATTGATCTGCTGGAGATAGAGAGCATTCGCAAGAAGAAAGTCGGAACTCTCCCGTATGGTCTTCAAAAGAGGGTTGAACTGGCTCGGGCCCTGGCGATGAAACCGAGGTTGCTGCTTCTGGATGAACCTGTTACAGGGATGAACCTTGAAGAAACAGAGGACATGGCCCGATTCATTCTGGATATTCATGAGGAATGGGGAGTAACCATAATTCTTATCGAACACGACATGGGCGTGGTCATGGACATTTCGGATCGTGTGTCGGTTCTGGATTTCGGGGTAAAAATAGCGGAAGGGAAGCCTCAGGAAATAAGAACAGACGAGCGAGTGATAAAGGCTTACCTTGGTGAAAAAGACCTTGCCTATTCCAGGCTCGGGGGTTGACGCAGATGTCGCGTTTACTCGATGTAAACAATCTGGAAGTAACCTATAACAAGGTCATACTGGTAATAAAAGGGATGTCTCTCCGCGTAGACGAAGGCCAGATCGTAACAATACTGGGCAACAATGGCGCGGGAAAAAGCACTACGCTCAAAGCTGTGTCCGGATTGCTAAAGTCTGAAGACGGCGAAATAACGGACGGGACCATAACATTTAAAGGTGAACGCATAGATAGAATGGACCCTGAAAATATTGTAAGAAAAGGCGTATTCCAGGTGATGGAGGGCCGAAAAGCTTTTGAAGATCTGACAGTAGAGGAAAATCTACTGGTCGCTGCGCATACGATTCGCGACAAGAAGCGCATCAAGTTGGATCTTGAGAGAGTCTACAACTATTTTCCCAGGCTCCCGCATCGAAGAAAAATCGCGGCCGGTTACATAAGTGGTGGAGAGCAGCAGATGCTCGTGATCGGCAGGGGGTTGATGTCACATCCGAAACTCTTGTTGCTCGATGAACCCTCGATGGGCCTGAGTCCGATGTTAGTCGGCGAAATCTTTGAGATTATCCAGCGAATCAACCGTCAGGAAGAAGTCACTATCCTGCTTGTGGAACAGAACGCCCATATGGCGTTAAGTATTGCGGATCATGGATACGTGATGGAAAATGGACGCATCGTGCTTGACGACACAGTAGAAAAACTGCGGGAAAATGAAGATATAAAAGAATTCTATCTAGGTTTAACCGAACAGGGGGCAAAAAAAAGTTACCGTGACGTTAAACACTACAGACGTCGAAAAAGATGGTTGACCTGACCTCCAGAATGCCTAGAATTGGGGAATGGCAAAAAGAAATAAGGACAGGTCATGCGAAAACTAAATCCAGAATACGTTTCTAAAATCAGTAAAACCACGTGCGATTGCCCATATTTCAGGCTTCTGAACATGCGCCTGATTCATTTCGACACTGGTACATCCAAAGTAGAGATAGAGCTGGACCCGACTAAACATCTTCAACCTTTCGGACAGGTTCATGGAGGTGTTTACTCTTCGATTATAGACGCGGCGGCATTCTGGGCGGTGTATGGTCAGGTTGACGAAGGCATGGGTATGACATCGGTAGATCTGAAATTAAATTTTCTTTCATCAACAAGTGGGGCGAAACTTATAGCCCATGGCAAAAAAATAAAACTGGGCAGGACTTTGGGATACGGGCAGGTGGAGGTAACCGACGAAACTGGAAAAATCCTGGCCCATGGGACATCCACACTGATGGTAATCGCCAACTTGCCGTTCCAGTTCAGCGCAGAATTACCTGCCAAGTTTCTCTAAGCCACGACCAAAGAGGGCCGGGATATTGATAATAGACCGAGGGACGGCCCTTGACGAAAGCAGTGATTTTCTGTTATTTTCAGATGGTATGGCCAGTTAGAGCTTTCGGTGGAGGTCATGCGATATCAAGCGTCGGCGCCGGTCTTCTGGTGAGGGCGACCTGGAGTTACTGAACCCGTCAGGTCTGGAAGGAAGCAGCGGAAGTAATCTCGGGGGTCGGCCCTCTCCAGGCGATCGGCGCTTTCCATTCCAGCTTCATTATGGATTCTTTTTGAATCATGTCCGCTTATCTTGTACTTGCCCGTAAATATCGACCGACCAAGTTTTCAGAAGTGGTGGGACAAGATCATGTTATTACCACTCTGAAAAACTCCGTGCTTTCCGGCAGGGTGGCGCACGCCTTTTTATTCTGCGGGGTGCGGGGAGTGGGTAAAACGACCGTCGCCAGAATTCTGGCCAAGTCATTGAATTGTACAGGTCGAATACCCGAGGAAGCCGACCCGTGCTGTACCTGCCCATCGTGCAAGGAAATAGCCGGCGGATATTCTGTAGATGTCCAGGAAATAGATGGCGCTTCTCATACTTCTGTGGACAACATTCGTGAAATAAATGAAAACATTAAGTACCCACCTGTCTCTTCCAATTACAAGATCATAATTATCGACGAAGTTCACATGATCTCGATGAACGCGTTCAACGCGTTACTCAAAACACTTGAGGAGCCTCCAGCGCACGCAAAGTTCATTTTCGCGACTACTGAATCTCATAAAGTGCCTGCCACTATTAATTCCAGATGCCAGAGATTCAACTTCCGTACCATACCTGTCCGGGATATTGCCGCGGGTATGGCGGATATTCTGATCAAAGAAGAGATTGAGGCTACTCCGGAAGCGCTTGACGTCATCGCGCGTGAAGCTCAGGGATCATTTCGTGACGGTTTGAGCTTATTGGATCAGGTTGTGGCCTTCAGTGACGGACACATAGGACTGCCGGCAGTGCAGGCAATCCTCGGGATCGGCTCCCGCGATCGATTTTTCAAACTGGTGGAAGCGGTTATAGATCACGATCCAAAGAATGCTTTGGGCGTGCTGCATCAAGTTTTCAACGAGGGCTATGATCCTGAGCAGTTTACACTTGACCTTGTACGCTTTATCAGAAATCTGATTCTGGTAGCTCATAATATTGATGATTCCGCTCTTGTAAACATGATTGACGCAGGGGAATCAGAAATCCAGACCTTGAAGGGCATGGCGAAAAAGACTTCTTGTGAGGAACTGAACAACCTGTTTTCTATTCTTCTTAAAAGTGAACCAGAGATAAAGAAATCCGGGATTCCCCTGATCGCGCTGGAAATGACCGTGGTTAAGATGGCTATGGCGCCCAGACTGGTCGATCTTGCAAGCGTTTTGAAAAAAATTGACTCCCCTTCCTCCAGAGTTAGGGTAGCTCCTTCCCAGACAAGATTTCAGGCAACTTCGGTCGATTCGACTCCGCCGGCTATTCTTCAGCGCCGTGAAAAACAGGACACATCTTGTTCAGAACGGCTTCCAAATCTCAAGTCGGATGAACAACGTTTTACTATCACAGATGTTGCGCCCGCGCCTCAGGGTACCAATGATGAAGTATGGGAATATCTCAAAAAAACCATGAAAGCGCATGGCCTCGATGGGCTTTTACTCTCTATGCTTGATCATGGATCTCTTATCGCCTATGGTCCGAAAGAGATTGAAATCGGATTTACCAAGAGCTTTTACAAGGAGCAGTTTGAGACGTATCTTGTCACAAAGCCCGAATTGAAAGCCGTAATCGATCATGTTTTCGGCCCCGTCCAAACCAGAGTGCTTGTGCTTTCGCAGAAAACGTCGCTCTCGGTTGAAAAACCATACACCGAGGCTCTCGATGGCCAGTCGGACCTCCACAGATCCATGCGTAAAGAGGCTATGGAAAATTCTATTGTCAGGGCGTCCCTGAGCGAATTTGAGAACAGCTCCATAGAGGAGATTCGTATAATTAACCATAACCCATAAACAACTAAGTCAGAGTTGTTCTGAATGAATTAAATATGCCTTGTCCTCCTTGGGAACCTTTAAGTGGCATTAAATGATCAAGACCATTTTGGCCATAAAGCAAAATCTTCATATATAGGAGTTATAAATGTCCGGATGCAAAAGTTGTTCTGGGTGCAAACCTGAACCGAGTTTCAGAAGGGTCGACACACTGGGCAAACTGGAAAAGGACCCGCGTTCAGGTAATCCCCGATACCCGCGAATTATTACGGGCTGTCAAGCCATTTTGATTGACGACAACCGGCAGTTGATTGTCGAAGTTTTATCCGACGATTGCGACGAAAGGACTGACCGCTTCACAGTCAGGATTGAGAGAGCGCTTCACGGCGCAGGTGGTGATCAGGCTGCCGCTTCGACAATTGAGATAGATCAGGCTGCGGGAGACTGCCTCTGGAAACTACAGGCTCTTATCTGACATGAAAAGTTTCCCACCAGAAGTAATCCAGCAAAATGACGGGAAAAATGGGGCTCGAGCGCTCGTCGTAGTGGATGGCAACGTCTATGACGTTACAGAAAGCGCAAAATGGCCGACAGGGGCTCACATGAGACGCCACCAGGCCGGCCAGGATCTTAGCTCAGACATCAAGTCTGCTCCACACGGGCTGGAGGTTCTGAGCAGGGTTCCAATGGTAGGGTTGTATGAGTCTGCGCGGAAGGAATATGGGCCCGGTTATCGTGGAAAAGTCGAAGCGTTTCTGGACGAGCATCCTTTTTTCAGAAGACATCCTCACCCCGCTGTCGTACATTTTCCTGTGGCGCTGCTCATCGTTTCGGCCTTGCTCGAAATCGGAGCGATTGCCACTGAATCAATCATGACAGAATGGGCGGCTTTCCTCGTTCTTACTATTGGAGTAGTTAGCTTGCCTGCTACCATTGCTACCGGCTATTTTACGTGGTGGGTAAATTACGAGGCTATCGATTCCTCAATAACCCGACAAAAGAAAAGGCTGGCTTTCCTGGCTCTTTTGTGGGGAATTCTCGCTCTTGTGATCCGAACCCTTTATATAATCAATCCATTGGATATAACGGCTCCGATTATGCTGGCTTATCTTTCGTTGGTCATCTCTCTTTCAGCCCTGGCCGGGACTCTTGGTTTTTTGGGAGGGAAACTGACGTTTCCTTATGAGTAGTTGTTGTTCACTTTAAACTTTGACTCCGTAGATTAGGGGCTCCATGAATCTTGGCGAGCAAAACAAACATTGCTCCTTCCGCACACGTTTGTCCGGGTTAAAGCTTTTCTTTGGTCTCTCCCGGACGCCTCACGGATTGTTGGATGTTGCGACTCCGGCCATGGCGGCTATGCTTCAGTTGGGCCATTTTCCTCCGATGCCTACCATACTTATTGGATTAGTTACCGCATTCGCCGGATATACGGCCGTATATTCATTGAACGACATTGTGGACGTGAAGGTGGACAAGGAAAGGCTAGCCTTAAAAGACAGGGCATTGAAGGTCTTTCATGTCGACGAAATAGTGGCGGAGCATCCAGTAGCTCAAGGACTTATTCCGTTTAAAAAAGGGCTGGCATGGGTCATTTTCTGGGCGGTAATCGCGTTGACAGGAGCAACAATTCTCAATCCGGTCTGTGCGATGATATTCCTGGTTTCAGCCTGTTGTGAAGGACTCTATTGCAAGCTGCTCAGAATCACCCATTTGAAGATAATCCCGTCAGCTATTGTCAAGGCTTCTGGCGGTCTGGCAGGCATATACGCGGTGAATCCAGACCCACCTCTAGGTTTTGTGGCGTTCATGTTCCTGTGGTTAGCCTGCTGGGAGGTAGGTGGTCAAAATATACCTAATGATATTATTGACATGGAAGACGACATCAAGGTGGGCGCACGCACTACCTTGACAGTGTTGGGGTTGAAAGAATCCATTTTCATCATGATTGTTGCGGTCTCCATGGCAGCATTCGCCGGTGTGGCAATATATTTCGTCGCGGGATCGGGAGTCAGTTTGGTCTATCCGTTCGCGGCCGCAATACTAGGGTATTTGACGCTGTTGAGGCCTGCAAGGCATGTGTATGAATCGCCAGGCGTGGAGACAGCGACGTCCCTGTTTAACAGGGCAAGTTACATGCCATTGAGCTTCTTGATCCTCACGGTGGTTTCAACTTTGATAACAGTATAGAATGTTAAACAAAATCATCCGTGGAACCTGACCCGTCTCCTACACACAAGGACTGCGACTCAATTTGATATCTCCTAAAAACACGCAAATGCTCATGAACTGGCCCGAAAGGGTCTGGATTTACAGTCCTTTGCGCGTTGTATTTCAAAAGCGGGAAATGCGCAAGTGGCTGAAATTGGGACTGCCCCCTGAACGAAAAATCGCGTTGGAAATAGGCTGCGGGCTCGGGCGGGGCGCTCAGATCATATACCGGAGGATGGGATTTAACGATGTCATTGCTTTTGACCTGGAAACCGCCCTTGTAAACAAATCTGTGACCAGATTGAAATCCGAGAATAAGGATAATTTGCATTTCCTCTCCTCTGACGCTCAGTTCCTGCCATTTCCCGATTGCTCCTTTGACGCTGTGTTCAATTTCGGGATAATTCATCATGTTCTGGATTGGCGCCTATGCATCAGTGAAATTGCGAGAGTCACCAAACCAGATGGCTTTTTTTATTTTGAGGAGATATATCCACCTTTGTATGCTAATTGGCTTTTCAAGAGGATGCTGAGACACCCAACCAGGGACAGGTTTTACGAAGCCGATTTTTTAGGTGAGTTGGCCATGCGTGGTTTTTCTTTATTGCAAGGAACAAAAACGGGCTCAAGGTTCGGAATTGTCGGAGCGTGCCAAAAAGTAAGTTAGCAGCCCAAAAGTCTATAGAAATTTACTACCACTTCAACTAATGTAAATTGACTTAATTGTTTGGCCCTTATGAAACTGAGGTTTTTTTGAACTATATCAGTCTTGCATTCGGATCTGCTGTGTTGATTTTTATCATGTTTTTTTGGTCCTCACGTATGCGCGATGTTGTGGATGCAATTAAATGGGTTCCTGTACTGGACCCTAACAAGAAAACCTCTCTTCCAAAAAAACCGCCGCTTGTTTCATTAATTGTTCCGGCGCACAATGAGGAAAACCTCATTGGAGCCTGCCTTGAGTCTGCGATCGGTCAGGACTATCCCAATTTCGAGATAATCTGTGTTGACGATAGATCCACAGATCAAACAGCGAAAGTGGTTTCCGAGTTGTTTGACGGGAAGACCAATTGCAAGCTTGTGTCTAACAAGGAGAGACCAGTAGGTTGGACCGGCAAGTGCCATGCATTGCATGAAGGCGTCAAACATGCCTCAGGAGAGTGGTTTGCGTTTCTTGACGCTGATAGTTCCCTCAACCAATCCTCATTGAGGCAATGCGTCAATGAGGCTCTGCAAAGAAAAATAAACCTTCTCACTCTTTCGCCCCAATTTGTTCTAAACTCATTTTGGGAAAAGGCGCTGCTTCCCACTTTCGCCGCCATGACTGCAATTCTGTTTCCACTGGCCAAAGTTAACGATCCGAATAACTCGGTAGCTACAGCGAACGGAATGTTCTTTATCATCAGTAGACTCGCTTATGAAAAGATTGGCGGTCACTCTAGCGTCAAGAACCTTGCTGTCGAAGACATCGGTATCGGAAAGAGAGTTAAGGCCGAGGGACTGGGAATTTTGTTCGCTAACGGCAAAAACCTGTTAAAAACAACAATGTATTCAGGTTTTAGCGAAGTTCTGGACGGCTGGACCAGAATCCTTTGCGCCGCAATGAATTACAAACTTTTTGCCGTATTAAAATATTTGATGATGCACGTTCTGGTTAGTTTGCCGTCATTTGTTATTGCGACAATTCTTTACTCAGTATCGGCACGTGAAATATGGCCTAATTTCTGGTTCTTGCTTCCCATGGCATGCCTGGTCCAGATGTCCATAACATCCAGTCTGTTTTTGGCTCAACTCGGTCTCTCCAGGAAGTATTCGGCTTATGTCGCTCTAGGTAACCTAATGCTAATCTGGATGTTTGGGGTCATGGTGAAAAAAATTCTGCTGCGAGACGCCTTACAGTGGAGGGGAACCACCTATCAACACAACAGATATCGGCCCAAGCACCTCGAACCCTAGGCCCCAGGCTGTCTAGATCCGCTAGGACTTTTGCTGCAATGGATATGGTCAATGAACCGGAAACATTTGAGAGGCCGTCAACTTACTGATTATCATATCCATGAACTCTTCACATTCTTCACGAGTAAAAAGACGCCCTGAACAGGTGAGCACAAGATTTAGCCTCTTTCGGAATGTGTAGAGGAGAAGAAGCGCTCGGGTTTCGGACAACATCTTGTGGGCTACGCCAAATATTTCCACAGCTTCTAGGTCTCCGATTCTTGTGAAAGCGGAATTTGTCGTGGGCTTTCCGTTCTGAATTTCCGGCCAGACTGTCCCTAGAACCGTTATTCCTATTGAAAACTGATGTTTGTTAATGAAAAAGCTGATTATTCTCTTACGGATTTGAAATGGGAAGATTCGAAACGCATCGATCATCATCTCGATATTTTTCGAGAGTTTCAGGTCTGTTTGATTGCGAAAATGTTTTATTCTGGTTAAAGCGACTTTTCTCGCGAAAGATCTTGGGTTCGCTCGATCCGACGGCGACGATTTAAAAAATATCAATGAACTGGAATTCATTGAGTCCACGTCCGAGAAACGCCCCCGCATGTTGACCGTCATGGAAGTAGTCACCAATCCCGGAGACACCCCTCGTTTGAGATTCCATTTATCAATTACGTCACTGGCGGTTACTACCAGTCGGTCCACGAAAGAAACTCCATGATTGGTGGTAGTTGCGTACAAGAGATCTGTTTCTTCCTCTGTTAGCAATCTCTTTACATGATGTTGGGAGTTGTCGTGCTTTGAGCCTGAACCTACAGGAAGATAGGCCTTCCTGAACAGGTTTTCAAAAGTTTGCTTTACGTCCTCAAGATAATTTCGTATACGAAGTTTCTTGGGGGTTACACGCCGCTTTTTTGATCCGGAAAATGAATAGTATTCTCCCGCCCATTCTGATTTTTGCCTATTATGGATCTCAAAATACTGAACGAGTGTTTCTTGACCAACATCGGTTCCTGTCGCGGCGTCTCCCGCCACGTGGTGCATTAACCATCCCGCTATATGTCGTTCAGGGGAAATCCTTATCAGATGAAACTCTGCAGGAGGCTCTTGAAAAAGGTCCCAATTCCTTTCCAGCCTTGATTGGATGACTGGAATCAATTGATCAAGCATCGGCCTATCAGCTTCAAAATGCTCGATTTCTTGAAAAAACACAGGGACTTTGAGCTTGGAATCCGCATCCCAAACCAGATAGTGAAACCAGCGGGATTTCACTTCTTTTATCCGACGGGTCAACTGTGGGAATTTTGCGGCTGCCCTCTGAGCGGCCTCCAACGCCTGGTTCACATTTAGAGGACCCGTTAATTCGATAAGGCAGATCAAAATGTTCTTGGTGTCGCCACTGGTTGTCAACGCCAGCATCTCTGACGTGGGACTTAATCTGTCAGAGATTTTCAACACTCAACGACCTCTTTGACTGAACAAAAAATTACTCCAAATGTCAGGCTCAACTCATCTCCAAAGCTTTATTTATAGCGTCCAAAGTGATCTTGGGCAACGCGAAGTCATGAAGAGCGTCTTTAGGGGCCCAGCAAACTTCCATTGCGTCGCTGCCGGCTCTCAAGTCGCCATCCTCAACCATACACTTGTAGTCCGCTATGACATAATGAAACTGAATCCTGCCGTCTTTGTCATGAAATACACGTTCAACCAACTCGACCAGAGGCCCCACCTTCACGGATAAGCCGGTTTCTTCAGCCGCTTCTCTAATAACCGAATGGGCTAACGTCTCGCCTAGGCGAGTCAGCCCTCCAGGGATACTCCATTTCCCTTTCGAAGGCTCATTTGCTCTACGGACAAGAGCGACTCTTGTTTCAGCTATGATTATGGCGCCTACACCGACTAAAGGTCGTGACGGATATTCACGAGATCTGTCATCCATTAATCAAATTCTTTCCAACAACTTTCACGAGAACGGCAAATAATCCTGAAGCGTGGCCTTTTTCCTGGGTCTGGCGTTCCTTAGCAGGGCTCGCCCACGGGTTTTAGGTTTTTCAGGCTCTTCTTCGTTTTCAGTTTGTTCCTGAGCGGGCTGATCGCTTGCCTGAGATTCCGTGGTCCCATTTTCAGAGCTTTGATCAGGTTCCGAGGTCCTTTGTTCTTCCACAGGAGATTCCGGCGCCTGAGACGTGTCTTGGGACAACTCAAGGGTTTCCTCGGCAATATCCGGGCTATCCTGCGTTTCAGTGTCCTGTTTCGGTTTTTTACGGCTCCTGCGCCTGCGTCGCGGCGCTTTTGTTTCCATAGCTTTTGGCTCAGGCTCCAATGACATTTCCGGGGCTATCTCTTCCTCTACGACCAGCTCCGGGACTTCAATGATCGCAACAGGTCCAACCAAATCTATGGCGTTGATTGGAACTGTGTAGGATGAAACCTCGCCTTCCTTGAAGGCTTCCAGCGATATTTGTTTGTCTGGGAGATTGTTCTTGCCCAAGATGACTATCCGAGCCCCATGTTGGGATTCCAGAGTATACAGTTCAGCCCTCATGAAATTCAGAAGATGGTCGGCTACCTGGGAAGGGATGGTGGCTCTGACCTCCCGAACATCTGCTTTGGCCAGAAGCGCCTTTATTTTGCGGAAAATGTAGAGAGAACTGGTCTCAGGAGACCTAAGCCGTCCCGTACCCTCACATAACGGGCAGTCATGGTACTCCCCTTCACCAAGTGATGATCTCAAACGCTGACGAGAGAGTTCTAACAGTCCTAAAGGAGAGATTCTGAGTACCTTCGTCTTTGCCCTGTCCCTCCTGAGCGCCGCTTTCAACGCTCTTTCAACTTCCTGAATGTGCTTCTTGTTTATCATGTCGATGAAATCTATCACTATGATTCCACCTAGATCCCTCAACCTGAGTTGACGCGCTATCTCAGGCGAAGCTTCCATGTTTACAAGAAACGCTGTGTCTTCAATTTCTTTTTCTCTGGTCGCTTTACCTGAATTGACGTCTATGGTGACCATCGCCTCCGTAGGATCTACAATTATGTATCCACCTGATTTCAAACTTATTTTTCTGCTGTAAACCCGTTCAATCTGCTCTTCGAGCTGGTATTTGTTAAATAATGGCCTTTTCTCCTGGTAGAGCTTTACCAGCTTTTCGAACTTTGGCATCACCTGTCTGAAGAAATCTCGAGTCTTTTTGTGAACTTCCTTATCGTCCACTAATATTTCCGTTATATCCGCAGAGAAGTGCTCCCTTATCGCACGCACTACAAGGTCATGCTCTTTATGCAGTAGACACGGCGCAGGCTCGGAAGCCATGTTCTTTTCTATGGTTTTCCACAGCCTGAGAAGGTAGTTAAGATCCCTTGACAACTCGGTTTTCGTTCGGCCCATTCCGGCTGTTCGGATTATAAAACCCATGTTTTCAGGCGGTTTTAACTGTTTCAGAATTTCCTTGAGTTCCCGGCGCTCCGCTTCCTCTTCAATTTTTCTGGAAACGCCGCATAATTCGGCTCCAGGCATCAGCACAAGGTATCGGCCAGCCAGGGATATGTTTGTCGTTAATGCGGCTCCCTTGTTCCCCCTTTCCTCCTTCACCACCTGTACGACTACATGGTCTTCTTTCTTGAAAACCTCTTGAATCCGTGGTCTACGCCTGGAATCATGAAATGATTCCGGGAAGTATGAGGGATGAATGTCGTTGACTGACAAAAAGCCGTTTTTAGGACTGCCGTAATTTACGAACACTGCCTGGAGAGAAGGCTCAATCCGTGTAATTACCGCTTTGTAAATGTTTCCCACTGTAGCTTCTTTGGGACCGGTCTTGATATCCAGCTCATCAAGCTCTCCATCCACTACGACCGCCACCCGGCATTCTTCCGGATGGCTTGAATTAATAAGCATCTTTTTGGTCATGATTTCTTCTTTATTAATTTTTCCTTTATCATGATGCGGTATACTCCGCTAATCTTCAGAATTAAATTTACCAATCGAGGAGTTGCTCGTGGAAGCTCGCCATTGTGCCGAAAATTCAATGATCCAACTCCATGACTCTTTACGCCCGAGTCCGGTTATAGATGAAAACAGTTCAACCGAATTCGTCAGTCCCCATTGTTCCTGGACGCTCTTAAGCAGCAGGGAACGTTGGGCGTGCCCCACCTTGTCCGCCTTTGATATCGCCAAAAGAAATGGAAATTCATGGAACTTCAGAAAATTGATCATGCTTTCATCAAGCTCGGTAGGCTCTCTTCTTGAGTCAATTATTACGACAACACCGGCCAACTGTTTTCTTTCGGTCAAATACGTATTGACCATAGGCGCCCAGGACCTTCGAACATCCATCGGCACGGAAGCGTATCCGTAACCGGGCAAATCAACAAACATCAGATTCTTGTTTATCAGGAAAAAATTGATTTTTCTTGTGAGACCGGGGGTCTTGGATGTCCTGACCAGATTTTTTCTTCCCAGCAATGAATTGATCATTGACGATTTGCCCACGTTTGATCTGCCGGCGAACGCTATTTCGGGCACGCGCGTCGAAGGATAGTCCTTCCTCGTTTCAGCGCTACATAAATACTCAGCGCTTACTATTTTCATATAGCGCCCTTTGCAAAAAGAAAAGCTTTGGCCCTGACCGTTTCGTTCGGAGTCATTCTAAGTTTGTGGGAATTTTAGAGTCTGGAGCGGGCGACACAAATCTTTAGAAAGGACAATCCAAAATCGAATTGGCGGAGGCGCATGGGAATCGAACCCACCCAGAACGTTGTTAGCGCCCTGCTTACGGTTTTGAAGACCGCGGAGCCCACCAGAACTCTACCGCCTCCCAAGCTTCGGATAATTTCCGATTCTTTTTCTATTATATTACACATTTGTCCTGTTCTAGCAACCGCTCTTTTTACGGGCTCTCTTTAAGCAGCCCAGGATGCCTGTTGATTCCACAAGGCAATGACCGGATCACTATTGGGGGAATGTACTGGATTTAATTGTCAATGTCGATTTATGATTTAAATTTTAGATTATCAGAATTATAAACTAAACACATCCGAGAGAAACATGAACCCCGAAATGTCAAGTTGCTTGTACTACAATGAATTGGTTGGATGGTTAAAAATATCCGCCACTGACGAAGGCATAACTGAGATCGAATTTACCGACGTCCCATCAGAACTCCATCAGGCCCCTTCTGCAACCATTCTAAAGGATATGATAACCCAGTTTGATAATTATTTTCATGGAGTCTGTCCTACTTTTAGTACGCCCATACATTTTACTCAAGGGACCACCTTTCAGAGAAGTGTGTGGAAGGAACTGCTCAATATACGTGCGGGAGAAACCAGGTCTTACGGAGAAATAGCAAGGGCTATAGGTAACCCTAAAGCCTTTAGGGCTGTGGGGTCCGCAAACGGGAAAAATCCCGTCCCGATAATCGTCCCATGCCATCGAGTCATAAACTCAGATGGATCACTTGGCGGCTATAGTTCCGGGCTTCATATAAAAAGAGCTTTGCTGAATCATGAAAAAAGGTTCTTTACCCCCGTATCCACGGAGACCGAAGCGAAACTCGTCATAGTTTCCCAAAATCCCGAGAAACTAAAGGCGGAGATAACCGGGCTTTACTCTCTGGCGCAGTTTCCATTGGAACAGGCTCAAGAGATAACTTTCCAGGATCTTTATTTTGACTCGCCCGATAGGGGCCTATCGCAAAGAAAATGGGCCCTGCGATTGAGGCAATACCCTGGCTGTGAAAAGGTAGCCATGAAGGGTCCGGCTCTGCAACATGATGATGGCTCTCTATCGAGGCCCGAATTGGAAACCGGGTCCGATACCCAGGCTCTTGCACGCATTGCAAAACTTGCTATGGACATAGGTGTGAATCTTGATGTGGGAAAACTTAGGAGAAATCTTGACCCCGAAACTTCTCTAAAAGGAATGGGGCTTGAGATCATCCAAAAACGTAACACCCGTCGAACTACCAGAGCAATACTTGACCCGGAAAAAACAAAAACGATCGGGGAGTTGGCCGTTGACGAAGTTTCATTCTCTGCAGGAGCCCAGGATTTCAAACATTATGAAATCGAGATTGAGTCATGGATGGGACCAGAATTCCCGCTAATCAAGGATGCGATTCACTTTCTCAAAAATCAGTTTGGAACATCTCTCATGGCATGGTCTATCGATAAATTAACCACTGTTGGGATAATATGCGATGTGTTCGCAAAGGGAGCGCTTCATCGCAGTTCGTCAGATGAATCGCTCACAAGAAATGATTACGAACTCATCATCTCAGAATCAGAACGGAGAGAAACTTGTGCGGACGATTCCTGCTGGTGAGTTCATCGAAAGAACTTGCCGAACAGTTCGAATTAGACGAAACGCCCGAGATAACGCCTCGCTACAATGTGGCTCCTTCTCAGGAAATAGCCGCTATCAGGTTACGTCATGGCCCCCAAGCCAACAAGCGTGAGCTTATTTTCCTGAGATGGGGATTAATCCCTTCCTGGAGCAAAGATCCAGCTATTTCGCAGAGGTTGATAAACGCGCGCTCTGAGACTGTGGAATCAAAACCAGCATTCAGATCCAGTTTCAAGAAACGAAGAATACTGATACCAGCCAATGGTTTTTACGAATGGAAAGGAACTCAATCCGGAGCCAGACAGCCATACCTGATAAGCTTCGAGAAGTTTGGTCTCCTGGCCTTCGCCGGTATTTACGACGAGTGGAAATCCGCCTCAGGAGATGTCACAAGATCATGCGCTATCATAACTACACAGAGTAATGACTTCATAAAATCTATCCACGACAGAATGCCCGTAGTCGTTCTGACAAAGGACTACGAATTGTGGTTGGAATCTACGGATACCGCTTCGGAAGATTTTAAAAATTTATTGAAACCCTTGAGCGACGATAGTTTCCGGATCACCGAGGTCGGTATGAAGGTAAACAGACCCGATTACGATAACCCGGATTGTATAGAACCTCTCAAAAGGGCTGATAGCCACGCTGATCAATCCATCCAAGGATCTCTATACCTCACAACATAGAAACTCGTCTAAGGCTTGAGCCTGATTTTTTTGACGAGTTGTCAGACAATGTTATTGTTTGTTCATCGTGCTACTTTGAGCCATTATCCAATCCCGAATAGGACAGCGAAACTCATGAAAAAGACTTTCGTTTCCAAACTCCTAGAAGAACTCGGTTCCCAAAAAGTCCTTTACTCGGAACCAGATCTCATCTGCTATTCCTATGACGCAACACCACTGACATCTTTCAAACCCGACGCCATCGTTAGGGCCTTCAACGAAGACGACATCCGAAAAGTCCTAGAACTTGCGACCGAAGAAAATGTCCCTGTGACAACGCGTGGCAGTGGGACTGGTCTTAGCGGGGGTTCCGTTCCAGTCAAAGGCGGGATTGTTCTTGTTACTACAGCTATGAATAAAATTATTGAAATCGACGGGGATGACCTTTCCGTGACGGTCGAACCAGGGGTTATTACCAACAATTTGCATAACGCTGTCGAGGCCATGGATCTCTTCTATCCCCCCGATCCTGGAAGCATGAAGATCTCTACTATCGGGGGCAACGTAGCGGAAAACGCAGGGGGATTACGGGGACTCAAATACGGGATTACCGGCGATTACGTAATGAGTCTTGATACCTTTTTTATTGACGGATCCAAAGTCAGGTACGGCACAAAGTGCGTAAAGGATGTGGCAGGATACAACCTCACCAAGTTTATGGTGGGCACGGAAGGCACTATCGGTATTTTTACAAGGATAGTCCTGAAACTGGTCCCAAAACCAAAGACCAAGAAAACTTTTCTTGCTCTGTACGATGATGTCATAGACGCTGCTCGAACCGTTTCCACGATTATATCCAGGAAAGTCATACCATCAACCCTCGAACTCATGGATCAGGTCACAATAAACTGCGTAGAAGATTATTCCCAGATCGGCTTACCCAGGGATGTCGCAGCGTTATTGCTCATTGAAGCCGATGGGCACCCTGCTGTCGTAGATGAAGAGGCGGCCGTCATTGAGGAAGCTTGCAAAGCCAATAATATTAGGACATTGAGAATAGCCAGAAGCGCTCAGGAATCCGAAGAATTGTTTACCGCAAGGCGAATGGCCTTATCGGCTCTAGCCCGTGCGAAGCCTACCACAATACTCGAAGATATCACGGTCCCTCGTCCCGCGATTCCCGAAATGATGGCGCTGATCAGAGAAGTCACCGAGAAATTGAATATAAGGATAGGCACTTTCGGCCATGCGGGTGACGGTAATTTACATCCGACATGCCTGACAGATGAGAGGGACCTGAACGAAATCCATAGGGTCCACGAGGCGTACGAAATCATATTCAACAAAGCGATAAGCCTTGGGGGAACCATTTCCGGCGAACACGGAACGGGGATCGCCAAGTCAAAATACCTGCCTGGAATGGTTGGTCCAAAGGCTATTGAGTTAATGCGCAAAATCAAAGCATGTTTTGATCCGGCCGGTAGGTTAAACCCGGGGAAAATCTTTTCTTTAGAAAAGTGAGGCGCCTATGGGAAAACGCTTTGATCCGGACAAGATAGCCGCAGCGCTTTCAACTCTTGATGTTCACGATTATGGTGACGTGCTCCAGTGTATGAGATGCGGGCTTTGTCTACCGTCCTGTCCGACCTATCGAACCGATGGAGTGGAAACACAGTCTCCTCGAGGACGAGTGGCCATGATCAAAGCCGTTATAGATGGAAAGATGAAAGCTTCCGAGGAGTTTGTCGAACATATATATCATTGTCTTGACTGCAGAAATTGTCAGAGTGTTTGTCCAGCGGGAGTCAAAGCCGGAGAATTAGCGCTGGAAGCGCGGTATCGGATTGAACAAAACAGGCCTCAATCCTTGATCAAGAAGTTCCTGCTAAATTACGCGATCCTGGATCAAAAGAGACTGTATAAGATACTGTTTCCTTTGAAGCTTTATGAGATTTCCGGTCTTCAGTCCCTGGTTAGAAAATATGACATTCTCAATCTGTTTTCTGAGGACCTCGGATTTATGGAGGCCCTTGCGCCTAAGTTACCTTCTAGGCCACTGTCTGAACAGATCCCCGAGGAAATCCCGGCAAGAGGACCTGAACGCGGACGAGTCGGATTCTTTCTTGGTTGCGCGATGAATCTTATTTTTGCCGACACGAGCCGGGCCACAATAGAAAATTTGACGTTCGCCGGTTACAGAGTGATCGTCCCAAAGGAAATTCAATGTTGTGGAACACCTAACATCGCGGAGGGCGAACGCAAAGTCTATCGGGAAATGGCGGAGAATACCATCCGGATATTCGCGGACAGACGTGTTGATTACGTGGTAACAGATTGCGCCGCATGTGGATCGGAACTCAAGACTTACCGTGAAATTTTTCGAAAAAATCCTGCCTTTGCCAACAAAGCTGAAGAATTTTCAGGCAAGGTCAGGGACGTGTCCGAGTTCCTGGACTCGGTTTTAACCCCGGATATCAGGTTTGGCCCTATATCGGAAAGGGTTTGTTTTCACGACCCTTGCCACTTGAGACACGGCCAGAGATTAATCTTCCCCCAAAGAAACCTTCTGAAAAGAATTCCACAACTGGATTATCAGGAACTGCCTGATGAGGGTCAGTGCTGCGGGTCCGCAGGGATCTACAATATTACACATAGACAGCGTTCCATGAAAATACTGGAATCCAAGATTGAGGCTATAGAAAAAACTCAAGCCCAAACAGTCGTTAGTTCAAACCCCGGCTGTTTGATGCAGCTAACTTACGGAGCCGGCCATTGGAAGAAAGGCTGGAACGTTATTCATATATCGGAGATTCTAAATCGTTCCATGATGACAGGACGGAAATCAGGTTAGAAAAGCGCTCCTGGTAAACATGGATTATCATCAACACAAACCTGAGAAGTTTGAAAATATGAGGGCTCTTCTCACTAACAAACAAGTTTGATTCAACATTTAGTGGACAGACGGGGGACAAGAGGGAGCGGGACAGCGCCCCTCTGAATTAAGATTAGACCCATGAAACTGGAAGGAGGCTTGGACTATGCCTTGGCATCAGATTTACGACCCATTCAACAACATGGCTATTTCAACTATTGTCGCCGCATTGCCTGTAGTGGTGTTGTTGGGGACTTTGGCTTTTTTACACATTAAAGCCCACTGGGCTGCGCTGCTAGGACTGGCCACCGCACTGGTGGTAGCTATTGTATTCTTTAAAATGCCAGCACACATGGCCTTTGCGACTGCCGGATTTGGAGCGGCGTTTGGTGTCCTTCCCATAGGCTGGATAGTCCTGAACGTCATTTTTCTTTATTTTCTAACCAAGGAAAAGGGTGAATTCAAGGTCTTACAGGACACCATAACGGGTGTGACTAATGACACTCGTCTCCAGTTAGTTTTGATCGCTTTCGCTTTCGGCGCATTTTTCGAAGGCGCTGCTGGGTTTGGGACTCCTGTGGCAGTCACCGCCGCAATCCTAATTGGTCTTGGGTTCAGTCCTATCCAGGCTTCGGGCCTGTCTCTGTTAGCCAATACAGCGCCTGTAGCTTTCGGAGCTTTAGGGATTCCGATTATAACCCTAAATGCCGTGACGGGTTTGGATTTGTTCGATCTCAGCGCCATGGCGGGACGCCAGTTGCCAATTTTTTCAATATTAATTCCATTCTGGTTGGTCTGGGCATACGTCGGTTTTAGAGGAATGGTTCAAGTATGGCCGGCCTTACTTGTCGCTGGAATCGCCTTCGCTGTTCCACAATTCCTGATATCCAATTTTCACGGCCCCTGGCTCGTGGATGTCGTCGCTGCTCTTGTTTGCTTGGCCGCTGTCACCGTTTTTTTGCTCAAGTGGCGTCCAAAGCAAATCTGGGGATTCAATGGACATGACGAGGAGGCCATTTGCCGGGCCTGTCACGGACACTCCACTAATCAAGTTGTAAGAGCTTGGACTCCTTGGATAATCCTTAGCGTACTCGTTTTCGTCTGGGGCCTTCCGCAGATCAAAACTTTTCTTGATGGTCTTTGGGTATACAAGTTTCCTATTCCCGGTTTGCACAACCTTGTAATGAGAGTGCCGCCAGTAGTAACAGCGGACAAAGCGGAACCCGCCGTATACATGTTCAATATCCTGTCAGCTACGGGTACCGGTATTTTCATAGCGAGTATAATATCTGCTATTTTGATGGGGTACTCAATTTCGGAAACATTTCGGATATATCTCCGAACGATCAAAACGGTGCGTTTTTCCCTTCTAACCATCGCCGCCATGTTGGCGTTGGGATTTACGACCAGGTACTCAGGCCTGGACGCGACTCTAGGTTTGACCTTTGCTAAAACCGGTTTCCTGTATCCTTTCTTCGGAACCCTTCTTGGATGGCTTGGGGTTGCCCTGACTGGTTCGGATACCGCCTCAAACGTATTATTCGGGAGCTTGCAGAGAATTTCAGCGGAACAGATAGGAATAAGCCCCACCCTCATGGCTGCCGCCAACAGCACCGGTGGCGTAATGGGCAAGATGATAGACGCCCAGAGTATCGTCGTGGCGAGCACCGCTACTCAATGGTATGGACATGAGGGAGATATTCTACGTTGGGTCTTCTGGCACAGCTTGGCCCTAGCCTCTCTTATGGGGGTCCTGGTTTTTCTCCAAGCGTATGTTTACCCGTTTACACTTATGGTAGTTAAATAAGCGCATTTGTAATATAGTTTAGCGTTAATTGAGAGTTTTGATTGTCGGGTTGGTTCCACGAACTGAGGTAATGAAATGAGAGTTCAACTCTTTGCGACTTGTCTTGTCGACACTTTTTTTCCTGAAACTGGAGAAGCTGTAGTTAAACTTCTCCGACATTTCGGTGTCGAGATCGTATACCCTAAAGAACAAACCTGTTGCGGGAAACCCCCTAACAGCGCCGGGTACCGTAGAGCGTCCAGAAGAGCGGCCGAACATTTTATTTCAGTTTTTGAAGGGACCGACCCGATTGTCATACCGTCGGGATCATGCGCCTCTATGGTCAAAAACCATTACACGGACCTTTTCAAGGATGACCCTAAAATGTTTAGAAAAGCTGAGGCCGTGGCTCGGAGGACTTTCGAATTCTCACAATTTCTGACTCATATTCTAAAAGCTCATGAAACAGGATTTCCAAACGGCCATGGCAAAATAACATATCACGCTTCGTGTCAATTAACCCGGGAACTCGGTGTCAGAACTGAACCGATAGAACTTTTGAACTCAATTGGTGGGGCCGAATTTATTCCCATGAACAACGCTGATCGCTGCTGCGGGTTTGGCGGTGTATTTATGGGAAAGTTACCGGAAATCTCAATGGCCATGGCACACGACAAAGTTGATTCCATATTAAGCGCCAACGCGGACATTGTAACCGGATGCGACCATGGCTGCCTTATGAACATCATGGACGCGGCGAAGCGACGAAATGCGGGTTTTGAAGTCAAACACCTCGCTGTTGTTTTGGCGGAAGCTCTATGAAAAAGCTTCCATCCCACATTATAGACTTTCACGACAACGCCCGTCGGGCGATTGACGACCATTCATTAAGACGATCCATGCGCCATGCCACGGGGACATTTAGACAAAAACGGAGTGATGCGATAGCTGGAATACCGTTTCAAGAATGGCGACAGGCGGCTTCCGAATTGCGAAGAATGGTAGTCGATGATCTGAAGGGTTACGTAGATGAGTTCGCTGTAAACGCTACAAGGCGTGGAGCGATAGTCCATAGGGTCAAAAATGCTGAAGACGCCAGGAACCTAGTCGGCGACATACTTAAGGACAACCATGCAAAAAGTATAGTCAAGTCCAAGTCCATGGTCACGGAAGAAATTCATCTTAACAAGCATCTCGAAGACCTGGGACTTAGAGTAATCGAGACGGACCTCGGAGAATACATTATTCAGATTGCCGGAGAAACTCCATCTCATATAATAGTTCCCGCTATTCATAAGAGTCGTGAACAGATTGGACAACTTTTCCGGGAAAAACTGGGTTGTGATCTTAGCAATGACCCCACTGTTTTGACCAACACGGCCCGAGAAATCTTGAGGCAAGAGTTCCTGTCCGCGGACGCTGCCATTTCCGGGGCGAATTGTTTTATAGCCGATACCGGGAGCGTTGTCCTTTTCACCAATGAGGGCAATGGTAGAATGGTCACCACCTTGCCGCCGCTGCATATAGTCGTCACCTCTATCGAAAAAGCATTGCCCTCAATCAAGGACCTACCACTCTTGATGAGGCTTTTGCCACGGTCGGCGACCGGTCAAACTCTAACGAGCTATCTATCTATTATCACGGGCCCGAGAGAGCCAGGCGCAACCACTGGAGCTAAACGGCTTCACATAGTGTTGCTCGACAATGGAAGATCGGAAATAGCCAACGGTCCCTACCGGGAGATCCTGAAGTGTATCAAATGCGGGGCTTGCATGAATGTGTGCCCTGTATATGGAATAGTTGGAGGCCATGCTTATGGTTCCACTTACCCTGGCCCTATGGGCGTTATTCTGAGCGCACTCCTGAATGGCATGGAAGAAACCCATCGACTGCTTGACGCTACCACTCTTTGTGGCGCTTGTGCGGAAGTTTGTCCGGTTAAAGTCCCATTGTTAAAACTTCTTTACGAATTACGCGAAATGAGAGTTGACAAAGGTTACGTCAAAACAGCGGAAGCTCTTGGCATGACTGGATTTGGCATTGCGGCGCATAATGTTAATATCTTCAGGACCGGTCAGGTCTCGGCACGAGCTTTGTGGCCGTTAGCGGGATTTTTATCGCCTATCACGGTAAATCGTCTACCCAAGCCGGTAAATAGAACATTTCGACGGAGGATGTCGTGAAAAACGAAGAGATAATCCATCTTTTTATGGATAATGCAGCCAAAGTCGCCGCCGAGCCAGTTCGGATAGCCAACTTGAGTGAAATGAATCAGGTCCTTGGTAAAATACTTGAAAATGATACTGCGATATTTTGCCCCAATAAGACCGAACTTGAGAAATCAGTTGAGATTGATCCTGCACGTCTAGTCGAATCATTTGGGGACGCTACAGCGACAGTTGAAGAAGTCGTAGCAGGGATAGCCGAAACCGGCTCGATTGTGGTCACCAGCGCTAATGAGCGGGCCGTCCAGGCAAGTCTTTTACCGGCCCATCATGTGGCTTTGATATCAGCCGACAATATTTTCAATACAGTTGATGATTTTTTTTCAACCATACCTGAAGACCCTCCTACGAATATCACGTTGATAACCGGCCCAAGCAGAACAGCGGACATAGAGTTGACATTAACAATTGGTGTACACGGCCCTGAAAGAGTTTCCATAGTCATAGTTTAGCAAGCGAATTTTTTGTTTGATTAATTCAGATTATTTGATTACATAACTGGGCGCCTGCTATTCCAGCAAGGGGGGAAACAGCCATGAGGGGGATTTCCGTAGTAGTCCCGACTTTTAACAGCTCTCGGACTCTACCTATTCTAACACAACGAATTTTTGCGACTATGAACGACATTGGTGGGGAATTTGAGTTGATCTTGGTCAATGATGGCAGTTCAGATAACACCTGGGAAGTCATTGTTGATCTTGCCTCAAAACATTATCATATTAAGGGCTTCAACCTCTCAAAGAATTTCGGCCAGCATAACGCCCTGCTCTGTGGCGTCCGTTCGGCCGGATTTGACACGTGCGTCACACTGGATGACGATTTGCAACACCCGCCTGAAGAAATCCCCAAACTCATCAAAAAACTTGGTCAAGGATTCGATATCATTTATGGCGTGCCCAGGACCCTAAACCATGGGCTAATCCGTAATTTTGTATCAACGATGATCAGGTGGCTTGGACAGACTTTATTTAGAATTAGGAGAGGCAAAATTCTGTCCGCATTCAGGGCGTTTCGGACAAGTTTAAGATCCAGCTTTAAAGACTTTCAGGGTCCTTACGTCTCGATCGACCCTATGCTTGGCTGGAATACCGACCGAATCGGTTATGTAGAAACAAGGCATGATGTCCGGCATAGCGAAAAATCTAATTACACATTGCTGAAATTATTCAAGCTTTCGCTTGTTATGTTCGTCACATTTAACTGTAGGTCTTTACTGGCATTTCAGAATCCTGGCAAAAAACCATCCTATATTGTCAGGGATATTACTCCTGTCCTGAAATAGAGGGCATACACAACAACACATCAAATATTAAGGGGGGAATTGTGGGGAAACATTATGCTAGGCCAATTGAAAATGAAGACGGTATAACCGCCTTTTTTTCACCGACCGAATCACGCCGTTTTAATAGAAGGGTCGTAAGGTTCGAAGTTGATGATTGTTCCTCAGTTGAACTCAAACGAAAGATCTTGTCCAGGGATCCTGATCTCGCGATTGTCCGCATACCTACCCATAGACTCGACATAATAAATCATCTTTTTAGGGTATTCACCAATGTTTTATTGGGGGATTGCCTGGTCATGTACTCAATTGATCTCAAGCAGATTCAAAGGCGGACGGATCAATCCAGCACAGGATTAAAATTGGTCAGGGCAAACAGAAAACACTTGACTGACCTGGATCATCTCGTTCGTGATTCTTTTCATGGTTACAGAAACCACTACTGTCACAATCCCAGCCTAGAGCAATTCGATTTGGCGCCGGCTTACCAGGAATGGGCTCGATCATGTGTGGTGTCCCCGGATAATACGTGCTTCCTGTTTTTCAAGGACGAAACACTGTGTGGGTTCTTCGCCGCTCAAACAACTGGGACCGTATATAGAGGCTTACTTTCGGGAGTTGCCCGTAAATTCCGGAACATCGGAACATTCCGGAGAATCATCAAATCCATTAAGAGCGTTTTCATGTCTGATGGAGCCCATCGAATAGTCACTTTTGTATTATTGGAAAACCGCCCGGTTCACAGAGTTTTGTCCAGTGAAGGATTCCGTATGGGAGGTTCATTTTACACGGCGCATATCAACTTACGTGTACCAAAAGACACATGATCAAGAACCTGGGATCCACAATTCCCTTCAATAAACCATTTATAGCGGGAAAGGAACTTAGCTACATTCGGCAGGCTGTTGTGAGGAACTGCCACACATCGGGCGGCGGGGATTTCACAAAAAAGTGCCAGGATTGGCTAAACAGAATGTTGGGAGCGGGAGCCGCCTTTTTGACTCATTCCTGCACAGCGGCTCTCGAAATGGCGGCGATCCTTTGTAACATCCAGCCTGGGGATGAAGTTATCATGCCTTCTTTCACGTTTGTCTCCACTGCTAACGCTTTCGCTCTTCGCGGAGCCCTGCCAGTCTTTATAGACATCCGCTCCGACACGCTGAACATTGACGAAAACCTGATACTCCCAGCCATATCACCCAGAACGAGGGCCATTGTTCCCGTCCATTACGGTGGTGTCGCATGCGCAATGGATAAAATCCTTGAGATCGCGTCCAATCATGGATTGTTCGTTATTGAAGACGCAGCTCAGGCTATGCTGTCCACATATAAAGGCCGTTATCTGGGTACACTTGGCCATATAGGCTGCCTGAGTTTCCATGAAACCAAAAATGTGACCAGTGGTGAAGGCGGCGCAATTCTCATAAATAATGAACTCAACCCCACACTTGCTGAGACAGCGGAAATCATTTGGGAAAAGGGCACAAATAGAAGAGCTTTTTTTCAAGGATCTACGGACAAATACACGTGGGTTCAACTGGGATCATCTTTCCTACCCAGCGAACTTTCAGCCGCATTCCTGTTTGCGCAATTGGAGTGCGCTCACAAGATTGTGAATAAAAGGCGCATACTGGTGAGGCTCTATCACGATAACCTCAGTTCTCTCGAAAAGGGTGGATATATTACATTGCCTCCGGTTCAAACAGGTGACTCGAATGCAAATGGCCACGTATTCTATGTCTTGACTTCAGGAGACCGGGAGCGCAGCCTTTTGATAAACTTCCTGGCCAATCGGGGTATTACGGCTGTTTTTCATTATATCCCATTACACTCATCGCCTGCGGGGCGCAGATACGGACGAACGGCCAGTGATCTGGTCGTAACCGACGACATCAGTTCCAGGCTGTTGCGATTGCCTCTGTACTACGGGATGAACCCTACTGATGTCGAGCAGGTCTCACAAGCGGTTCATAGTTTCTACTGCGGATGAATTACAGGATTTGTAGTTCTCTCTCACCGAGCAGCGAACCACAAGAAAGTTTGTGATGACTGCCCTGATTTTTTACAACGCTTCGATTGATGTTGACCGGTGATCCAGCCGTGAGCTATCCTGAGACAACGTCTCTTTAAACAGTCTTTGTCAGCAACAGCGTTTGCGCTCAGCGCTGGAAGATATATCCGATCGTGAGGCCACAACATGACAAAATCCATAGAGGTTCCGTGGGGGAACGGCAAGGTCACAATTGGCCTTCCAAAGGGCTGGAGAATTCTTGGCGAATTGACACCGAAATCCTTGCCGGTCGGGGTCGCTCCAATGGAAGCGTGCGCTCAGGCTTTGGCCGCGCCTGTAGCCGCTGAAAGGCTTGAGTCAAGGAATCTTTCCGGCAAGAAGGTTTTGGTCGTAGTGGACGATCACTCCAGGCCCACTCCTGTAGCGGAATTCCTGCCCGCAGTCATGGATGAACTCAAGACGGCCGGCGCTTCAAAAGAGAACATTGAGATTCTAATCGCTACCGGAGTGCATCGAGAGAGCAGAACCGACGAAGTGATGAAGAAGCTTGGCTCCCAAATCATGGCCGACTATGCATGGAGTTGTCATAACGGTTATGATTCCGATGGGCTTTCTTATCTCGGGACCACTTCCAGAGGAACAAAGGTATTCCTGAACAAAAAATTACTCGACGCTGATTTAATTGTCCTTGTCGGGGCGGTGGAGCCCCATTTATTGCTGGGCTTTGGGGGCGGATTGAAAATGATCATCCCCGGCTGCGCCGGCGCTGAAACAATCGGAAAGAACCACATGCAGGGTGTCGATCCTGATCATTTCAATTACGTCGGGACACATGGACAATATTCACCCATGCGTCATGACCTCGAAGAAGGGGCGCTTCTATTGCAGCGAGATATCTTCATAGTCAACGCGGCCATGAATGAGAGCGCCAAGCCGGCGAACTTTTTCTGCGGAGATCCTGTTGAAGCGCATCGAATGGGGGAGCGATTTGTAGAGGATACGGTTCGCCTCGAGGTTCCTGAGCAGGCTGACGTTGTGATCACTAACTCATTCCCGATGGACGCTGATTTGCGCCAATCAGTAAAATGCATAGGGAACACGCTTTACGCCTCAAAGCCGGGTGGGATCATGATGGGATTGGCAAGGTCCGTGAACGGTCTTGGCGAAATGCCTCTTGCAAAGAAAACACTGCCCTACCCTGTTATGCGAGCAATTCTGAAATTGATCGGTAAAAAGAGAGTGCTCCCATTGGTTGAGAAGGCAAAGAAAAACGAGCCTGTTGAAGAAACCTTCATAGGCCACTTTGCGCTTCAGATGTTGAGAAGAAACCATATAAGTATTTTTAGCGATAGCCCGCTGCTTCCGTCGGATATCGGCAAAAAGATGGGGATCGCCAGGAGTTTTACAGAAATTGGATCCATGATGGACTGGGCGGCGTCCAAGGCCCCGAGTTCAGCGTCCGTCTGGGTGTTCCCTTGCGGCGGATCCACTTATGCGTCGTTTAAAGCATGAACCTGGTGGCGGGAGTGATCAGCCATGACCTGGATACATTTTTGTGGCTTTGTGTGATTTCGGTTGCAGCCATGTCCCTGATTAGGGTACAATAGGCCCTATTATGGGGTCACCTTTGGGAAAGTTTAGTTTAGCGCTGTTCGGTAAAGTTCGATCTTCCCTGTTAGCTCTACTTTTCTGTAATAGCGAACGAGCCTTTTACTTTCGTGAAATAACGCGACTAATAGGAATGGGACGGGGAGGTATTCAACGGGAACTCGGGAATTTGCTGGAGGCAGGGCTTATCGTTTCATATAGGCAAGGCAACCAGGTATATTATCGGGCAAACAGAGAGTGCCCAATTTTTCCTGAAATCAAGTCAATAATGACAAAAACACTGGGGGTCGCGGGAATCCTGCAAGAGTCTCTTAAAGTTCTTAAAGATCATATTGTGATAGCCTTCATCTTTGGTTCCTTCGCGAAAGGCCAGGAAAAGGCTGACAGCGACGTGGATGTGTTCGTAATAGGAGACACAAATTTCTCGGAAATCTCGGACACCTTAGGATCAGTCCAGGAAACCGTAGGTAGGGAAATAAATCCGTCCGTGTATCCTTTGAATGAATTTCTTGCCAAGCTTTCTGAGAGACATCATTTCGTTACTTCACTAATCAATGAGCCAAAAATCTTCTTGATGGGGGATAAAGATGATTTTGCAAGATTGGTTGAAAAACGGCTGGCTGATTAAGCACCAAAGCAGTCCGGCTGAGATTGCCGAGTTGTTGGCGTTAGTTGAGCGTGATCTTTCTGATTGTCGAATCCAGGATCTCAGCGCTGACTGGAGACTCAACATAGCATATAACGCGGCTCTTCAGGCGGCGACAGCAGCATTGGCCGCCAGTGGTTACCGGGCTTCGAGAGAATCCCACCACTATCGGGTAATCCAAAGCCTTTCTGGTACTATTGGGGCAGACCAGAACCTGGCACGCCAGTTCGACATGTTTAGAAGAAAACGTAATATCGGTGGATATGAGAGAGTTGGTTTAGTGTCCAATTTAGAGGCTGATGAGATGATAGACTTGGCTGAAAAATTAAAAAAGGAAGTAATCAACTGGCTAGCTAGCCAACACGCTGAACTATTTCAAGAATATTCATCCCCATAATGTCCCAGCCAATAGTTGGACATAGTTGAGACAAGAAATCGTCGGTTGGCCGATGGGTGGCTAGTATTAACCACGGTTCCAGGAGGAGCGATATGCAATGCGCAATGGACCACATAGTCTTGAATGTCGAAGATGACGAGAAGATGATAACCTTCTATTCACAGGTCCTTATGTTCCCAACAGAACGGTTGGATGAATACCGTGCCGGGAATGTGCCATTCCCATCGCTGCGACTCAATGCGGACACAATCATCGACCTGTTTCCCAAAAAGATGTGGCAGGGAAAAGCTCGGGTGGGAGAAGGCCGCGACAATCTGAACCACTTCTGTATAGCGCTTAGCAAAGATGTATGGGAAGAACTACTGGCACGACTTGTGGTCAACTCGGTTCCGATAGAAGAAGGGCCTGTTCCGCGTTGGGGAGCGCACGGCACAGGAACCTCGGTCTATTTTCGAGACCCGGAAGGCAATCTTGTAGAGGCAAGATATTACGATCAGGATAAGAACAATCCAGAAAAATGTCTTCTTGGTTCATGAATAGTATTGGCCAGTCATACCCCGTTCATTAACAAATTTATGAGTTGAGCGGATTTTCATTTCCGCATTGTTGAAAGCCTTAAAGCGCTTTACCTTTCCGTAATTGTAGCCCGGTTGTTTGCCTTGTCTTCCGCTGATTCGTGTTTATTTGTTCTAGGGCAGCTTATGCATGTATGTTGCTTTAAGAATATGCCAGACAATCTGTAAGGAAATGGTTCAATTGAAAAACGCCATGGAAATTTTCAAGGTACTGCCGAGGAACAATTGCCGGGACTGTCGCGTTCCAACGTGCCTGGCCTTCGCCGCCGCAGTATTTAAGGGGGAAAAGAGCCTCAAGGAATGTCCTCATGTCGATGAAGCCATCCTCGAATCGTTCAGCCATTGCAACTCTGATTCCCGGGAATCGGACTCTGACGAGGACCGTGAATTTACCCGGTTAAAAGAAAAAGTCGCTGAAGTGGATCTTGCCTCTTCCGCCGAACGGCTGGGCGGTCAGTTTTCAGGCGAGACGCTGACGCTTAAATCGCTTGGTAAGGATTTTCACGTTGATCCCAGGGGAAATGTCACATCAGATTGCCATGTGCATAGATGGGTCACGACACCAATCCTGGATTACGTGATATCCTGCGCCGGTAAGCCAATTTCCGGAAACTGGGTACCATTACGCGAACTAAAGAATGGAGCCGTATGGGCCGGTCTTTTTGGACAGCGCTGCGAAAAGCCACTGAAACAGATAGCCGACGCCCACTCTGACATGTTCGAATTCATGGTACAGATTTTCAGCGCCAAACCTGCCCCGAGCGCTTTTAATTCGGACATCGCTGTAGTTTTGCATCCCTTGCCCAGGATACCAATACTCATCTGTTACTGGAAACCCGATGGAGCCCTGGAATCATCATTGAATCTATTCTTTGACGACACTGCCGAGGACAATCTGACGATCGATTCAATTTACAGGATCGTTACCGGGCTCGCTGTAATGTTCGAAAAGATCGCCATTACTCACGGTCAATAACTCGAAGTGGTTGCAAAACGTCATCCCCCCAGTTGGATCTGCCGGGAGAGGAATGGACTATTGGCCTGATGCGGTTCGGGCAGTTTTCCGCGTAATTTCCTGGCGGACAACTAACTGATATTACTATACTTAGTTTTGAGTGTGAATTTTTTGTGTAATTTTCTGACACTCCCAATTCTTTGTTATCATTATCCTTAACGCTATTTTGTGTAGTTTTTGAAGATTTTTTAGATTCTCTTATATACCATTAATTTTTATTTGGTAAATTAACCTTTCTTTTACAAATTATATTTCTCCCGCGTTAAAGGAATTATAATAAAAACTAAACAAATGGAAACTTTAGTTAATTATATTAGTAATTTAACCCATTTATAAAACTTCACAAAACTACACAGTAATTGGTGTTCCTGTATAGTGACGGGGGCTATGGATTCTATTTTCATGGTTTTGCTCTCAATTGACGGCCTATTAACCTCATATCTCGCAATGATGAATACCGGAATCCGCTAACCAGCTCATAGAGGCTGAGTCCCTTCCCCAAGAATATCGAGATATTCCCTGTAAACGTATATCCTGTCTCTGGCCATGCCGGTAATCTCCTTTACTATTCCGATTTCTTCCAACCTCTTCAAAGCAGATGTTACCGTCGGCTGAGATATTCCGATCTCCTTCGAGGTTCTGGGAATTTCCAGAACCGGCTTCTTCTGAAGATAGGAGTGGACTCGCGAGACATTCCCGGCTGCCTGTCCCATCTTCTCAATACCGGATCGGTCGCGGGCAAAGAGATTCGTGATCCGTTGCGCAGTTTTAACGGCTTGCTCCGATGTTTCGATCACTCCCTCCAGAAAGAAAGCCGTCCAAGCTTCCCAATCCCCCTCAATCCGGACTCTCTGCAACAAATCGTAGTAGGTGTCCCGATGCTCCTTGAAATAGAGACTCAGGTAAAGAAGCGGTTCGGAAAGAGCGCCTTCTATACAGAGCAATAACGTGATCAGAAGCCTCCCAAGGCGTCCATTGCCGTCGAGGAACGGGTGAATGGTTTCAAATTGAACATGGCTGAGAGCTGCTTTGAGAAGCAACGGGATGCCGGCAGGTTGAGCGTGAAGGAACTTTTCCAGGGCGCCCATACATGCCATCAGATGTTCGGGTGGAGGCGGAACGAATCTCGCATTACCCGGGCGGGTTCCCCCGATCCAGTTTTGCGACTTTCTGAATTCACCGGGGCTTTGCGTACTGCCCCGTCCCTTGGAGAGAAGTATGCCGTGAATCTCGCGTATCAACCTCAATGAAAGAGGAAAACCACCTCTCAAGCGTTCCAACCCGTGGTTGAGCGCCGCCACGTATTGCGATACTTCCTCCACGTCTTTCATCGGGACTCCCGGTACTTTGTCGTACTCATGCAGCAGGAGGTCGGACAGTGAGGACTGGGTTCCCTCAATTTGAGAAGAAACAACCGCTTCCTTTCTGACATAGAAATACAGAAAGAGGGAAGGGTCTGGGAGAAACAGCGTGAGGGCATCGAGACGCCCCACCGCCCGGTTGGCTCGCTCCAGAAGATCCAGGTCAACTTCCAGAGGTGGGTCTGGTGGTAGAGGAAACGGGACAAGAGCCTCGAATGGCTCAGAGGCTGTGGTTTGGCGTACCTTGCGTCCTTGAAGACCGCGATTCATTGTGCCGCTCCGTTATTAAAGAGGTCTTTAATAGGCTTCCCAACTATTAAAACATGGCGGCTAGTTTTTTAATAGTGAAATTTCCGAATGGAACAGGTTTTATGGTTGTGAGGGCATCGATGCTTAAATCCAGCTTGACTAATTACAAGGTTGATCTTCAAGCTGCGGCGCTCGATCTACGCGGTACCCAATCATTTATCCTCGATCAGACGCTTTATTCCTTCAATCAGAACATTAAAACTGTGAGACTTATTGTTATCCAGATCCAGATGACGCGAAATAGCGCGTGAACCGGCAACCTTTTGATAACGCCTCCCCGTAATTCGAATCAATTCCTGGGAAGGACTAGCGACACTATCCGGAGTCCTGTATTTCTTCTGACGTTGTCGCTGACTCAAACCATTTAGGGAAAGACCGGCTTCAACTGCAGCCAGGTCACCCAAGTAGAAGCTTTCCAGTTCGTGGCAAGCTATACGGACCAAGCAATCAGATTTCCCCGCTGCCTGACATAGCTGTAGTAACTTTTCTTTAATCACCCGGCAATCGCCTGAGTCCTGATCCCGGATAATTACAAAACGACTTGCCGGTTTGCGCCAACCCTTGAGTCTTCTGCACAGTTTCTTTTCAAGGTCACTTTTACCTTGGAATACCAGGACCTTGTAAGCCACATTATTGGAGTTTCCCGTCGTCTCCAGAAGTCGCGGCATTAGAGCCGCTAGCATTTGTTCCGCTGAAGGTTCTTCAACAAGAAAAACCACAGTTTTTGTCACGGGTTAACTCCTTCAAACAGGCCTTCCTGCCAGAGATAACCCATCCTTTCGGCGCCATCAGCCATGTATTCGGCAATTTGCGCATCATCCCGGGCACGCTTAATCTTGGTGTAACCATTTTGTTTGATTAACCAGAATACTTCTTCAAGTTGGACTGCGTTCAAGAAATCAGGAGAGTGGGTCGAAACAAAAACCTGCCCGCCTCGGTTTGCGTAGTTCCTGAATTCTTCCGCTAGTTCCCAAAGCAGTTTAGGATACAACTGGTTTTCAGGTTCTTCTACACACAGAAGCGGGTGAGGTTTCGGGTCATATAGCAAAGTCAGATAGGCCAACATTTTTATGGTACCATCAGAGACATATCGAGCAAGAAAAGGGTCCTCAAAAGAGCCATCCTGAAATTTGAGCAATACCCGCCCTTCTTCGGTAGTTTTTGACTCAACGTTTGTTATTCCCGGAACACGATCTTTTAGTTTTTCAAGAATGTCATCAAAGATTTCTTTATGCTGATCGTATAGATACTGAATAACGAGTGAGAGATCTTCGCCCTCACGAGACAGGTGTTCCGCATAGCCGGCTTCATGTTCCGGTCTGGCTTTGCTGATGTGAAAATCAGATATATGCCAGTTTTCAATAAGATCACCTAACGCTACCACAGCAGGGAAACGTTCAAACTGAGCCAGACCCTTGATGGCCAGGATATCGGGAGACTTGAGTTTTTGTTCTTCCCGTTTTAAATCACTTTCTTTCTCGACACTTTCCATTTCGTTTGTGACGGCAGTGCCAGCTCCTGACGAAAACTTAAGAAAATGCCACGGCTTGCCTTTGCTGCCTCTACGGTATTGAAGAACTTCCTTTGTTATTATTGCACGACCATTCTGCTCATCGATCTCTAGGATATATGTCGCCAAAGGAGCTTCCTGCTCCCGGCGATATTTCAATTCTATACTGATCGGACCCGTCGAGTTACGGCTGCGAACCTCCTGGAAGCCCCTACTTCCGCCCAATTTGGCTAGGGCCGTCGTTACATTGGATTGGAGCGCATCACGCAGAAACCCAAATAAAGAGAATAACGTAGATTTACCGCTCCCGTTAGCTCCCACAACTACGCAAAAGTTTGGGATGTTCTTCATTTCTGCGTCTTTGAAGGCCTTAAAGTTCTTCAATTTAATGGATTCTATTTTCATGGTTTTGCTCGCAGTCCGTTCTCGTTGCCGACATGGTTGCCATCTATTGTTCAAGGGTGTTACCCAATAAGACACTATGACTATTATATAAAAATTGTAATTTAATCCCGGAAAAATAATTATCCATGGTTCTTTATCGGTCGAGTAGCAACTTTGGTTTTTTTTAATCCTTGTGGGCGTATGTCCACCCGCATCTTCCAGTCGTTTTTGTCCACAATGGCATTGGTTGCCACCCCCCACTCCTTGACACCTCTTTTCTAGCTGTTTAAGCCTGCTTGATTTTTAATTACGGCGAATTCGCCACAATAAAAAATTTCATGAGCTACTATGTTCTTCGTTAACGCAAAATGCCCTTGTTCAACCATCTGATGTTGTTTCATTTTTTCATCCAATACCTTTTGGGTCTGTTCTTCCAGTGTGGGTATTTTTTCCTGAATCGCATTCCATACGGTACAGTCTATAATCCCGCATAAACTGTCTCCGCAAGGATAGTCGAACGTATCCTGGGTTTAATGGTGTCCTTAATGACCAGATCCACATGGGAATCAAATAGTTTTTCCAAAAAGAATTTTAGGTCAAAATAATTGTCAAACGTTGGGTCAACAAATTCAACAAGAAAATCCAGATCACTGGTCTCAGCCTGTTCGCCTCTGGCGCATGAACCAAATACACCAAGTTGACGAACCCCAAAACTGAGGATTGTGTCCCTGTTTTCTTCCAGGGTCTTAAGGATGTTTTCCGGATTCATGGTCTCGAAGTTCTTCAACTTGATGGATTCAATTTTCATGGCTTTGCTCACAGTAAATTTCTGTGAAAGTCGTAGCAGGTTGTAGATCTGAATCGGGAAGTCCTTTTTAAACAGAAGGTTCGTGAGTAACTCCATGTATACGAGGCACGTTTAGAAGTTTCTCTAGATAGAGAATACGTTTCCGATAAGTTTGAATTTCCTTTTTACATTTATTGCGTTCTGCCAGTTTTTTCTGAAGATCCGGCAGTTCTTCCGCTTTTACATGCCTGTTGATAATTCTATTTCCATCACGCAATACAAGGTAATAGTACACGTATTGTTTGTCCTTGTAATGTTTCTTTCTACAGTTGAGGGCCCCTCTGGGGTATCCGCTAATTTTGTTTAGCAAAACATCAAGGACATCCAGGCATCGTTCGTATTCATCTTTAAGCATGCCCTGCACAGCAGGGTCTTTTTCCACTACGTTCATGCCAATTTATTACTAATGTAGAGGATAAAATTGTCAAGTCTAATTTTGTTAGACAACTCTGGATACAAAGATTCCCTTGGCTACTCTAACTGCTCGGGTATTAGTTTAGATACTAGAGCTGAAATTTTTGGTATTTCAGACTTGGGCGGGGCTAGGGTGTAAATTCCAGATCCTGAAAAATATTGTAAATGATATCTTGATCGATTAAAGAAAATATTTATGACATGGGAACGAGCAATAAGGGATCCGGTTCACGATTTCATTCGGCTCAACTCTAAAGAAGCCAAAGTTATAGATTCGCCAATATTTCAGAGGCTTAGGGGGATTCGCCAGCTTGCGTTTGCCCATCTGGTTTATCCCGGCGCTCACCACACCCGCTTTGAACATTCACTGGGAGTTTTTCATCTAGCGGGCAAGATGGCCATACGGCTCAAATTGAACGATGAGCAGCGGCAGCTTATACGACTCGCAGCATTAGTCCACGATATTGGTCACGGTCCTTTTTCCCATGTTTCCGAAAAAGCTTTGGATATTTGTGCCAACAAAGACCATTTTACACAACCATCGGCAGCCAATGTTACAAATATTCATGAACTATTGACTCAGAATTTTATTAGGAAGGACCCTGCTCTGGTAAGTATTATAGGTCAGGACGATTGTGACAAAATTGCCTTACTACTGGCTAAGGGTTATGATGATCCTTTACTTAAAGCTTTGATCTCAGGGCCCTTAGATTCGGACAAACAGGATTATCTTCTCCGAGACAGTTATTATTGCGGCGTAAAATATGGCATTTTCGACGTTGAACAGATGCATAGAGCCCTTATTGCTTTCACCGATCCTGGCGACCAAACCGCTCAGCTCATGATATCGAAAGATGGCATACATGCCCTTGAACAGTTTGTCATGGCAAAGTACTATATGACTACCCAAGTCTACAGGCATAAAATCCGCCTCATAACGGACGAGATGCTCGTGAGGGCGATAACTATTGGAATTGAGCGAGACCACATTCAAGAACTTCATAAATTGTATGCTTATGACGGAAGCGCCGAATTTAGAACCCAGTACATCCAATGGGATGATTCCAGGTTTATGAATCATTTCTGCAGCGAAAAGTTGCGTGAAACCTATTGCTATAAATTGTTGGATCGCCTTCGGAAAAGACATCTTCTGAAGAAGATTTATGGCAGGCCACTAAAAGAGATCTCGGACAACAGTCGAGATGAAATTGAAAAGCTCCAGAATCCCGAAAATCAGGAAAAACGAGCTGAACTGGAATCCGCCATCTATGAAATTATACCAGAAGAATTCAAGGATCCATTTGATTCGTTATCTCGAGACGCCTACTCGGTCATTCTTAACTTTTACAGGTTTAAATCTGTTAAGGAACAGTCAAGGAACGATGAGGGTTCCATTCTCGTCCGTAGCCTTCCGAAACCAACGATGTTTGAAGAGGAATCCACTTTGTTTCGTTCAATAGATGAAAAACTTACCGAAGCTCATGTCGAGATATATGCGCCGGTTATTTATAAATCACCCAATGAACGCCGCACACTTTTAAGAGAGATGGACAAAACGATAACTGATATACTAAATCAGTTCAAATAAGAAAGAGGCGCAAACCATGAATGTACGAGATTTTGTAGTTCTCTGTTATGGAGCTTTTGATGGGAATATTAATGGCAAGACAAATCTGCAAAAGAAAGTCTACTTCCTGGCCGTGAGTCTTGGGAAAGCCGAAGAACTAGGATATCGTGCGCATTATTATGGTCCATATTCAGCGGACGTAGCTGAATCAAATACCGAACTGAAATCTCTTAACTACTTAAGTGAATGTTCCACAAGTTGGGGGAGCGACAATCGTGGTTTTGAAGTCGCGCGCTATGATTTCAGCTTGACTGACGAAGGGTGGCGATTGTTCGAGAGAAAGCGGACAGAGAATCCTGACATTTGGGAAGACATCAGCACCCTTGCTGAAAAGATTAAAGAAGCGGGGAACCTAGATTATTGGGATCTTTCAATCGCTGCCAAAGCGTATTTCATTCTTGATCAAAAAGGAAAATCGGTAAGCTCTCAAGAAATTCAAGGGGCGGCTAAAGGTCTGGGTTGGGAAGTAACAAGGGAAGAACTCGACAGAGCGAGTACCTTCCTCGAGAAAATCAATCTGATAAAGAGTTTGGCAGCATAATTTTGGCGCTCAAAAGAATTACTGGAAATTTACTAGAAAAGCAGGACATCAGAGACAACGCCAATCGGGATGTTTCGCTAAGGCTGGATAGTCATATCCGTTACTATTTCAGACAAATCCACCTCAATAAGAGTTCAACCTTAAAAGATTAGGGCCAACCTCCATATCCTACCCAAAAATCACCGCCTCGGTATGGGCAATATTATCGACAATGCCACTACATCCGGCGGGAAGAGTGGTTTCACATTTATGCGTTGGGACTTAATCGTTTTGCGCAATCGCTCGTGAGCCTGTTGCAGTTCCGACGACCTTTCGGTGAGCATATCCTGTATTTTTGAATTGATGCCGTCAGCGAACCACCTCGAAGGCTATCCCGTAACGATGTGTTGTCCGAGTGAGAAAGGAAGCCATTCCCAAATATCAGGATGGCCTTTTCAACCCCTTCCCTGAGGTGCTCCCGAATCCTGCCTCCGGTCTCAATCCCGGTTTGATAATACTTCTCGAGGAGACACTCATGGCTCGATTCTACATCTTTTGGCCATCTACTCCGATGAACAAGCCTGTAGAACAGGACAAATTCGGAGAACTGTTCCGATTCCATGAGCTGTTCGAGATTGAATTCGAGATAGACTGGTCTGCTCAAGCGTGAGGAGTTTCGAAGGATACGGAATTTCAGCCCGTTTGAGACAATGCCCCATAAATGATCCGAACTGTTGAGATATTCCTGGACAAGTGAGTGTGGCGAGATCCGTGGACGCCCGGTTGGCGGGCGTTTATCAATTTCATTTGTTGAGCCCTCGATATGGATGGGCAATCCAAGGTCGGTGTCGCCTGTTCTATGGGATATGGCGAATGTCTTTGAATTTACAATAGCTGCTTTTTGGGAAAAGGCGACGTCCGCGAACCCGAGCGAGCGCAAAAGTGGCAGCATCCAAAGGTCATGTGTGAGAGATACGGATGATTTATCCTTTTCAGGTTTTTGCAGCGCCGCCTTGAATACGGCCCAGTAACCACGAGCGTCCGACCAGCTCGCCGCTATCTCGTTGTCCAAATCGGTTTTTTTGGATAACCCGAAATCCTGGGGTTTTTGACCGGGCGCTTCGCCGAGAACGATTTCATCAAGTGTTTCAGGTGGTATCAGAGAACCTTCCATCTCGACTGAACTGTATTTCATGGGTTATCCTTAAGCGCATATCATCAATATTATAAATTCCGCCGCCATAGTTGAGAAACGCTCGACGCAAATAAATACCATTGAGTTTCCCTCCCTTACTCACGAACCTGCGCTAATTAAAAAGAGGAGGACAGTGCCAGTATAACCAGAGAGTTTTTGTCTTGACCGTAAGCGGTTGACGTCTCTAAGGCTTGCCTGGCGCATCGATTAATTATCTTAGTCTGAGTAAGTTGGTGAGTCAATTATTCCTTTTGTAAGTGTTTCCCAAGATTGCGTTGCGGGAAGTTGACTTGTTTTCACCTTGACAGCGGCAGTTTTTTAAAAGAAAGGGTAAACTAGGTGGAATTTATGACAATAATGCATTACTGATTTCGCTACTAACGCTGAAAGGGAATAGTTCATGTTTGAGCGCATTTGTATTACCCCACAATATCCCGCAACAAAGCCTTTTGACATAGGGTCAATTGGGGAAGCGTTGATATTTTACGGAGAGGTAATTCTCATAGTCCAATATGGATCGCTGGAAGCCTTAATCAAACAATTCAAACCCGAAACATTATTGCGTTATTTGGAACACGGTCGTTTGAAAGTCAAATATCGGAAACACATGATCGGGACTGTAAGCCAGGGGGAGAACACGTCTTTCGCCCGTTACGACTTCAGTTTAATTAGTTCAGAGGAACACAATTTAGAAGAAGCTGCCCATGACCTTTTTATAAAAGTGACTGGTAAAACAGGTCGTGGCCGAAGGCTTGCCAATAAATTCCTCAGGTTTGTTGAGCCAATATCCTATGGGTCAGATATAACCAGCCAAATCGTCGATGAGGTGCGCAACTACCCCTACATTTCCGAATATATATCTCGCCGCCTCAAGAAGAGTCTTCCAGCAGGATTACAACAAAAACCGATGCTTCAGTTTGGCCCACTTATCCAGGGAGAAGGATTTCCATTAGCAACAAATATTAATTTCGATTACTTGAATCGATTGGAACTTCCTGATGAGGCTCTTAAAAAGCCTTCCACGATACTTTTCAACTACGGGGCGACGATTGCGGATTTATCTTTATGGTCACAGCTTGGGACCGAAGTGGCTGTAAATGAAAATCAGGCTGACGTCCTTCAGCCCAGATTTGATATATTGCTTAACAAATTGAAACGATCTAAAGAAATGATAAGCTCTTTCCAAGATGTTTGTTTCAATAATGGAAATGCAATAAGGCAAGTTATAAATTCTGGCACCCACAGTCTTGACGACCTTTACCCTATTGTTGAGCGGTCCAACGATTTCTCAAATTGGCTTCGGCAGCGTGAACCTGACGACAATCTAATTCATTCTTACTACAAGGAGATCACCACGGATTCGTGGATAGATAAGTTGCCTGCAAAGCCAATTCGGTGGGCCTTTTTTACCGGTCTGGGAATAACCATTGACTCACTCGGGGGTGGCGGCATCGGAACACTAGCTGGATGTTCTCTGAGTGCATTTGACTATTTTCTTCTGGACAGGCTTGTCAGCGGCTGGAAACCCAATCAATTTATCCACGGGGAACTCGAAAAGTTTACTGACGGATTATAGTTTTGTACTGTCTCAACCACATCTGGAAAACAAAGTTGGAAGATTCCGTTTTCTCGTTTGGCAAAGTTACGGCCGGTCTTGCCTTCCCAGCCTGGATGAATATCTTCACCGGCTGATACTATAGTTTCTAAATCAACCTCTTCTGTCCCGATTATGTTCCCGAACCAGTCGCGGATATCCTTTTGATGACCTTCATAATGTTCGGTTCGGGTGATATTACCCCCCGGTCACTGCCAGTCGTATCGTTACCGTAACTATCTTTTGTCTCAACGAGGTTGCCGTCAGGGTTCCGGACTGTAGTGCTGCGATCAGCGGATAAACTGACTACTGGTAGTAGCGTGAAGATAATGGCGGCGGCAATAACTTTCATCTCTTACCCCCACAGTATCGGTCATATAGCTCCAGGTCTTATTTCCCCTTGTATAATAGAAATCAGGCTACCTAGCATTACATATCCAATAATAACTTCTGTCATTACTATCAGCGCAGCAACTTTTGTTTGGGGTTTCTCGTAACCAAAACCAAGTGTTGTAAATGTAACCACTCTGTAATAGATCATAGTGATCATCAAAAATGGTAACGGCGGATCTGGCTTTATGTGGTTTGCGCTCATCCAGTAATAGATGAGACCAAACGAGAGGGCCAGTACCATCGATCCATGACTGCATAATCTGCGAGGTTTGCAAAATTGACTAAAGCTTTTGACGTCACCAATGATCATCTGATGAAAATGACTCCAGAAGAAGCGGTGTTGATTTTCCAACGGCTCCTGTGTGCTGAAGCAAGTCGAACTGGTCTGGCGATCACAGACATCAACATATCTAGATCGATTGATATCAAGGATGGTGGCCTCGACGCATCAGTGAGTGGCGTAAATAACAGCTCTAGTCTCGGACTGTTCAAACCTGGCACAACTGGTTATCAACTTAAGACTGGGACCTCGTTCAAGCCGTGGCGACGGGGTGATGTAAAAAAGGAACTATTTGGTATTGAGGGCATTACAAAAGAGCACCTTGGCAGCAGTGTACGAAATTGTCTGGACAAGAATGGAACTTACATCTTGGTGTGTTTCAGCCACGATCTGAACGAAGAACAGAGGATAAAATCAGAGGATAACATTAGCGAGCTGTTTGCCGCATGCGGCTATGAAGACCCCAAAGTCGAAGTATGGAGTTGCAACCAATTGGTTGCGTTCTTGAAATGTTTTCCTTCGTTGGGACTATACGTTACCGGACTAAATGGTTTTCCTTTTCAAAGTCATGAGAGTTGGAGAAAGAACTCTGATATGTATGTGCGCTTCCAGATTGGCGAAGTCCAAGAGAAGTCACTAGAGAATTTTAGAGGAAAACTGCGCAATAATTTTGAACCAGTGCATATACGAGTGACGGGTGACCCTGGAATTGGCAAGACACGATTTGTCTTAGAGGGGACATCGGCTCCGGATCTTTTCCCCCTCGTCATGTACTGTGAATCACCGAACTATATACAAGGAAGTGATCTGCTCAATGCTGTTCTCATGACCGACAACGGATTCCAGGTAATACTGGTTGTTGATGAGTGTGATCAGAAAGAGAGTTCGCTTCTATGGAATAAATTGAAATCTGTAAGCCCTCGAATCAAACTTGTTTCTATATTCTGCGACTACGAGCAAACATCCGGTTCCACACAATGCTTCAATGTTCCTGAGCTTGGGGACAATGAGCTTGACCGAATAATTCAATCTTACGGGGTCACCGAAGATCGATCACGCCGATGGGTAGATTTCTGCAACGGATCCCCTAGAGTCGCTCACATAGTCGGACAGAACTTGAAGGAGAATCCTGAAGACATCTTTCAGGCGCCAGATTATGTAGATGTGTGGAAACGCTTCATCGCCAGCGCTGATAATTCTGATGATATGGAAATGAGACACAGAGAATTGGTATTGCGGAGCCTGGCTCTTTTCAAACGTTTCGGTTTTGAAAGCGACGTGCGTAAAGAGTCCGGAGCCATTGCCAAGATTGTCGAGACAATAGCTCCGCAAATAAACTCATTTGAGTTTAGACGAATTGTCCATCATTTTAAGGATAGAGGTATTCTCAAGGGCGTGGCAACCCTCCACATATCTCCGAGGCTTCTTCATATAAAGCTTTGGAAGGACTGGTGGGACAATTACGGAAACGACGTCGGCTCATTTCTTGAACAAGTAAATGAAATCCCTGAAGAGTTAAGAGACTGCTTCTATGAAATGTTCGAATACGCTGCAGAGTCAACAGTTGCTCACCAAATCACCAAAGATCTGCTTGGAGACAACGGCGTTTTTCAGACTATTGAAGACTTGGGCAGACCCGGGAGAGCAAGTTTCTTTCTAGCACTTACGTCTGCTGATCCAGAATCAGCCGTAAATTGCTTGAAAAAGACTATTGGGGAAAATTGCAAAACAAAGCTGGAACGGTTCACTTCCGGAAGAAGGGAGGTCATACCGGCATTAGAGAAGATGGCCGTGTGGAGAGAGCTTTTTCCAGATGCTGCAAAGTTACTGTTGAAGCTAGCTGAAGCCGAGAACGAAAACTGGTATAATAATGCCAGTGGTTTGTTTGCAAGCCTCTTCTCCCCCGCTCCAAGGCCAGTAGCGCCTACGGAGGCGAGTCCAAAGGAACGTCTTCCAATTTTAGAAGAAGCAATTGAATCAGATGTTAAGGAAATACGAATGTTAGCCATTCGTGCTTGCGATGAGGCTTTGGAATCGGATCGCTTTAGACGCTTTGGCAGGCCTGATCATCAAGGCTTGCGGCAAGATGCTGATCTCTGGATGCCCTCCACACATGTCGAGTTAATGGATTATTACAGACAAGTCTGGACTTTGTTGCGAACGGAATTGAATCTCTTTTCTGAAGACGAGAGAGACGAGGCAATAAATGTCATACTTAAACGCTCTAGCAGAATCATGAGGTTCCCATCCTTGGCCAAAATGGTAGTTGACACACTTGCCGAATTTGCTGCTATCTCTCCAGTGCTGAAAAAGCATGTGCTATCAAGAACAACTGAAATCCTTCAAATTGATGGAGCATCTATGCAGTCTGAAGTAAAAGACAGGTTGCAGCGATTGACGGATGACTTGATAGGGGATGATTTCTCCTCACAACTACACAGGTATGTGGGTATTAACACGATTGTCGACTGTTACGACCGTGACGGGAATGCGATCAATGTAGGAGAAATAAATATAGAGAGATTAGCGCAGCAAGCCGCAAGTAATAGCGACTTGTTCGAGCACGAACTCTCTTGGCTCGTAACACCAGATGCGGAAAACGCTTTCTCGTTTGGATACAAACTGGCCAAGTTTGACGGCGAGTTGTTGCTGTGGAGGCCTATCGTACAAGCCTACAGCAGCGCTAACGAAATGGTGAGCACCGATCTCTTGTCCGGCTACCTGAGTTTGACATTCAAGGACAACCGGCTCCGTTGGGAAAAGCTCCTCGAATCCCTCCTAACCGATGACCGACTCAACCGCAAGCTACCAGAAATAACATTCAGATCAGGCGTCTCAGATGAAGCGGCACTAAGGATCTTAGCTATGGTCGAGAGCGGGACGATCACAGTGAATGACCTACGATGTTTTCGAATAGGCCACTCTATCAAACATTTGTCCCATCGGGTGTTTGACAAAATAATCGAGTCATTGCTGGCTGATCCCAGTTGTTCGGCTGCATGTACAGCGCTTGATCTGTTTGCCTGTCGGTATCAGAGTTTCGGGACAGAACAGGATTTTTCCGAAGATCTGGCGTATCGGGTGCTTACGCACAAGGCTTTTTTTCAAGAGGATGTGTCGGTCAGACGCGGCCACATGGACGGCTTCCGTTGGAAGTCGGTAGCACTGAAGTTCGTGGAGCGATCTCCTGAGCGGAGCGTGGATCTTGCACAAATCATGATACGTAACTTCAGAATGAATGGAACCGTCATGGGGGACCTACTGCAGTCCCCTAACGAGGTGTTAGCCGAGATCACTCAGAAGCATCCTGAAAAGATATGGCAGGTAATAACCCAATACCTCATGCCATCCATGGACTTTCGATCGTTGGAATTGACATGCTGGTTGCAGGGCGGGGATCGCCATCACGGCCTCAACAAAGAAGTACCTGCTATACAGCTAATTCCTCGGCAGCTACTCTGGGACTGGATTGATCAAGATGTTCAGGTTCGCGGTCCTTATTTTGCTGGCTGGCTCGTCCCCTCAACAATCCTCATCGGAGAGTGGGAAACTTGTCTAGTGCACGAGATGTTCAAAAGATACGGAGATATAGAAGAAGTGAGGCAAAACTTCTCTGGGAGTTTCACTTCCGGTGTCTGGTCAGGGCCAGCTAGCCTTCACTGGGATAACAAGAAAAGAGTTCTCGAAGACCTCAAAAGGATAGAGAATCATCCAAATATCACATCGTGGATCAATGAAGAGATAGCCCTGCTTGATAAGAAAATCGAGGCCTCTAAGATTCAGGAGGAGAGAGAAGATTTCTGAAAGATCAGTCTCGTATAACATATTAACGGTCTCAAAAGGAAGGACGGCGGTATAATTTCATAAAGCGCTCTAAACCATTCAAAAAATAGGAGCGGCGACGACAAAGAGAAACATTATATTCATCTCTTATTACCGCTACGTCAAATCCCACCCGGGTCAAAACCACGCGAGAAACAGCTCAGAAACTGCATTTATTTTTGAACGCCATTCCGTTCTCGTACATAACTTGACTCCTGAAAGCTTTGTTTGTATACGAAATTTCGAATGCAACAACCTCAAAGCTAGCTAGTCCTTCGGGCAGCTTGCCATTTTAGGGGTATGACCAGGACTCCGACCAAGATCTACAGAATCTTTGATGGAACAAATCTGCGATCGATTTTGCGCACCGGTTGTTTCTATTCGACCTCAAAACTTGCAGAGTTGGGAAAACCGCCTTCCGAGATCGCACACCCTCGAATAATGGAGCGTCGCAAGAAAGCCATTGTGCCTTGCGGTCCGGGAGGAACCCTTAACGATTATGTTCCTTTTTATTTTGCGCCTCGTTCTCCTATGCTTTATGCTATTTCCCAAGGAAACGTGAAAGAGTATGATGGAGATCAAGAACGCATCATTTATGCGGTATCAACCACTCAGGCTGTCAAGGATTTCGGTCTCAGGTTCATATTCTGTAATGCTCACCCAATCATGGAGATGACGGAGTTCTTTGATAAACTGGAGGATTTAGATAAAATTGATTGGCCTATCATGAATTCCAAATACTGGAACGACACTCTTGGTCAACCGGATAGAAAGCGACGCCGTCAAGCGGAATTCCTCACTCACGAATCGTTCCCTTGGGAGTTGATTCACGAATTGACAGTTATGACTGAACGAGCCAAGAATGCGGCTGAAAAGATACTCATAGAATCTGGAACCAGGATAGATGTTAAGATAAGACCTCAGTGGTACTTGCCCGACGTCAATTACATTTGTGCACTGGCGACAATTACACTTGTGCATGTTGATAATTAATTCCCTGTTCCTGATGCTGGAGCAGGGTCGTTTGAACCATCATTTGTAATTTCCCAAACCTGTTT
>JBAZSD010000017.1 GCA_041662605.1 Desulfomonilaceae bacterium | reverse complement strand
AAATGTCGCCTTAAGATCTGGACCTTCTCTTCAGGTGTGTAATTCCTCCGGTTCCTCATTCCAATACCTCCGCTCTCCAGTAACTATTCTATCGGAGGTCTTGTCCAATTCCAACTGAGGCGGCACAATGCCAGCAGCCTTGAGTTTAGAAAAATAACTTGCAGGATGTTCTGCTCGCTTCCGATTATTGTCCATTGCTCCAACAAATCGATAATTGCCAAGGGTATTGACTTGACTTGAGTTCAGAGCAAAGTTCGTCATAGTGGCATATCGAGGATAAATGTGATCTACTTGAGGCTGATTTCCTTTATGCCGTACGTCGAAGGGTGATGCACCCATTTGATCGACGTATATTAGATTCAGCAAAATAAAACGATGTCGATTTTGCGTAAGATGGCTTTTTATCAGTTTGATTGGGGCTCCTCTTTGTTCAAAGTATTGTAGTATTTCGCCCATTGGGAAGGAACCTGACGAAGACTTGGCAACAATACTGTGAAGTGCGTTTACGATAGTGTCTGTGCCTTGAGAATACCACCCGAAAAGTTGAGCTTTGTAATAATAACCCTTCATTAGCGCTCGGCTTCTTTCATTTGGCTTGGGGTTCTGATAAAGAAAATCAAATAATGGAATGAAACTTGTGTAGCTTCGTATAACTTTGTCTGAACATATTTTTAAATCATTTGCCATAAAATCACGTAGTTCATGAAATACGTTTTCAGACTGATCCCAGTTATTTCTAATTTCCTGTAGTAGTTTTTCGCCGCCATCTCCCTTAAATTTCTCTTCTGATGTTTCCGATCCCTTTCCATGAGCAACTAACAGGCACTTCAACACAAATGTTTTATCGAATTGAAGATTTACACCGTTCAACAGTCCCGTAGCATTGTCAATAGCCTCCTCAATTTCTTGCCAACCCTCTTTCATTGCAGCAAACATTAGGTCGGACGCATCCAGTTTTGTTCCCCCGGAGTTAACCCTTACAAAGATGTCCAACACTGTCTTATAGGGAAACTTGTTTGCAACACCATCTAGTTCTTCCACCCAAAAGTGTCGATCTTCGCGGAGTATCGAGATCAATTGACTTATGTTTCGTCGAACACGCCTTGCACGGTCCTTCTGAGGATTTAATCCTTCTGGCAAGGTGATATCGTCTGTTTGTTTAAGTCCATCTAGAATGTCATTTAATTGATCGGCTAATTCCTCTACGTTGCGTTGCGCATCTTTGCCGAGGAGATCAGAGACCCTATACCAAAAAGGATCGCATGGTTTTTCTATGAATTTCAGTTCATACAGTAGTCCAGAATCATTGATTTCCTCTCCACTCGTAATATTGAAATATGCTTCTTGCCTAACATCTTTTTCGGACATAATAGCGCCACGAAAAATAGCATAGAGAGTCTGGAGTCGCTGTTGTCCATCAAGCACGAATACTTTTTCACAACCTTCCTTGCTGATGTTGGGCTCATAAAAATTGCTCAGGTTAGGATCCCATTCAATTTGCTCCATAAATTTACGGGCTTTAATTTCATCTTTGGTCCGCCAAAACAGGAATGTTTGTATTGGATAGTTCCTCATAAGGCTGTCGAATAATTTGAGCATTTGATCCAGATCCCACACAAATGGCCGTTGAATATGGGGCAGATAAATACCACCGTTAATTTCTTCTATGAGTCGGAAGAGTGTTCGACTTTTGTAGGCCATAATTCCTCCTTATTCAATGCTAGGATAACTAAACCAAAGTTAAGGTCGCAATTTTCTCTAACCTACTTGAACATTAGAAATGTTGACTACGCCTTCATGCTATCGAGCAATAATTGGTAACTATTTGATAGGAACTTAGGTTATAGCTTCACTCCATCTCAATCCCAGCCCGCCTGATAAGCTGGATCGATGTGTTTTCGGGAACGAACGGTTACAGCGATCAGTTTGACGTAATCACCAAGCATTTCCACGAGTTTGACCTCAATAGGTTCATCCCATCGTGGCGATTGGATTATGTCTCCAGGTTTGATTTGAATTCCATCCCCCCGCTGGTCAGACTTGACACAAAAACATGATTCACAGCCCCCGAATTTGAACGGTGGACCAATTTATAATCCGCGACAAATATTGCCTGTCGATTCAGCGTAACATTTTCATGTGTCATTTAAGGACATACGAAACAAAAATAATTTACTGTCCTCATTTTCTCAAGACGCCCCCGATTAGGCTTTATTGGTTGAGGTTTGTATTTGTGAACCAAATCTCGGACTTTGAATTTGCCAAATTCTTGCTGATATTAAAAGAAGTTTTTTCTAAATTACGATTTTGCTAATTCATCTCGATGACCTTATCGCCTTTGCCAATCTCAAATATGTTTCAGATTTTCCGCGCGTCTCGGCATCGATAATATTAAAATCTTTACCTACAAAGAAAGAAAAACTCCGCTCCCAGGGAGTCAACGCGACAGCTAACTGACCAATCAAAGCCTGGAACGGCTGAACGGTCTGATTTCAGAAATGGCTGGGCGAAAGGTACGGATTTATTTCTGATGAAGAACTTGTCGTTGCGGTTGATAAATTCACTTACGATCAGGGATTAACGCAAATTCTAGTTGCTTCGAAGGTCCCAAAATAGGTCTTCAGAATACCTACCTGTTATCTTTTTTAAAAAACCTGAATTTGAGGGAGGGGTTGTTAATTGTAACCTATTGGGATTTTGGCGGGAGCGACGGGACTCGAACCCGCGACCTCCGGCGTGACAGGCCGGCGTTCTAACCAACTGAACTACGCACCCACTAAACTGTTTTCGGGCATGGTAGGCGGAACAGGATTTGAACCTGTGACCCTCGGCTTGTAAGGCCGATGCTCTCCCGCTGAGCTACCCGCCCAAGTATGCGAATACAACAATCGCAAAGCAAATGCGACCGTTATCTAATCAAAATAATATGACTGGACAATTCTGTCAAGGAAAATGAGGCAAATGGTCAATCGTCAACTGATATGTACAACCTGCTGATGGCCTCATTCACCAGTAAATACAAAGCAGCGTCGTGCTTGCCTCTAACGCCGGGCCTATCGCAATAGCGTCCTCTTAGAATTGCGTCGATAATAAATATAGCGTCCTCCGCCTCAACTCCTACCAAATCTATGCTCGTGACGAGGCGCTTTTCTGTTATCTGGTCAATTTCAGAGTCCCCGAAGATTCTAATCCCAGAATCTGTCCTTCCCCTCTTCCCAAAAGATGATTCGGCCCAAGCAATTTGTAATGGGTAGGTCTCAGAATTTCTCAAAATCCCTTCAAAAAAAAAGACAACTCCTTCTCTCAACTTAGCCTGGCCCTACAAGTTCATGTTTTTTCATCTTGCTGTAAAGAGTGCTCCTGCTTATTCCCATCAGTTGAGCAGCCCTAAATTTATTCCATCCACATTGTTCCAAAACCGACTTCACGTGTTCACGTTCAAGAGTTTCCAGGTTTGTCCGCGAGCCACTCGCTCCGATGACAGAAGAATCTAGTGGGCGCAATTCCTGCGGAAGATCATCCGGCCTTATTATGTCTTCTTTGCAAAGAACCACTGAACGTTCCACGGCGTTTTCCAGTTGCCGCACATTCCCGGGCCAATGATACTGAAAAATAAGGTCCATCGCCTGTGCACCGATTTTTCTCACGTTCTTTCCTAACTTTCGATTGAAAAGATCGACAAAATTATTCACGAGTTGAGGGATATCCTCTTTTCTTTCTCTCAGGGGTGGAATCTCTATGTTAATAACGTTCAGTCTCCAATATAGGTCTTCCCTGAAGGACCCTCCAACCATGGACTTTTTGAGATCCTTGTTCGTGGCCGCTATAATCCTTGCATCCGTAGCCACAGTCGCCTCCCCTCCTACTCGTTCAAAGCGCTTTTCCTGGATAACTCTTAATAATACGACCTGGGTAGGCAGACTTACCTCGCCAATTTCATCCAGAAAGATAGCGCCACCGTTCGCCTGTTCGAATCTTCCCTTCTTGGACCTGATCGCTCCAGTAAAAGCGCCCTTTTCATGACCGAATAGTTCGGATTGCAAAAGTGTCTCCGCGTAGGCGGCGCAATTGACTACAACAAACGGGCCATTCTTCCTAAGACTTTGTCCATGGATAGCCTTCGCAATAACCTCTTTACCGGTGCCGGACTCCCCCTGAATAAGCACATTTGAATCAGAACCGGATATATCCAGTATGAGGTCACAAATTTCTCTCATCTTGGACGAGCGTCCCAGGAGGTTTCCAAGTTTTCCAGAGGCGTCCAGGGTGTAACTTAACCTCTTGTTTTCACGACGTTCATCTCTCAGGCTCTGGTAAAGCCTTCTTATGCGCATCATGGCGTTCACGCGGGCAATAAGTTCGTCAGGCTCAAATGGCTTGGTAAGGTAATCATCACCTCCGCTTTTCAAGCCCTGAATCTTGAATTCCAGTGTATCGTGTACCGTGAAAATAATGATTGGAATGTATTGAAATTCCGGATGAGCCTTGAGTTTCGAGGCCATCTCAAGTCCATCCATTCCCGGCAAGTTGACATCGAGCAGAATTAAGTCAGGTCCTGAATCATCCGTATTCTCTAGAAATTCGATCGCTTGCTCTGCGGAGCCAGCGAGGTCTGCCTTGAAACCCGCAGCCTTTAACAGCTCTGTCGTGAAAGGACCATTGAATGGATCATCCTCAACGACAAGCACATGCCCAACGTTGGAGGGATCATTCATGACGCGTCACTTGACGAAATGGTATGCCAGTCCATGCGCTACCGCGACCAGGGTGGAATCCTGTTTCCGAACTTCAATATTCCACAAGCTGATCCTTTTTCGGATGTCTATTGGTTTGGCCTCTGCCGTAACAGTGTCTCCCGCCCTGGTAGCTTCGAAATAGTTGATTTTCATCTCGGCGGCAAAAGCCATATAACCTCTGGAATTACAAGCAATCGCAAACGCTTGATCAGCAAGTGAGAATATGACTCCGCCGTGACTGCGAGCTTCAGCGTTACAGTATTCAGGCTTCAGTTTCAAACTTACCCTTGCGTAAGAGTCCCCAGCGTCTTCAACAACAATCCCCAGGAAACGTGAGAATGGATCGCCTCCGACTATGTCTACAGCGTATTTCACAGGCTCGGCTTTTCTGTCAATGTTCGGCTTATGTTCTTTCAATGTCGGTTCAACCCCCAGAATCCTTGAAATGACTATTTAGTCGAATGAATTTTAACTTAATCCAGAAAAATGAATTACCAAAGGCCTTTTTGGGAAGATCCCGCACGCTGCTCTTCCACTCTGGAGACTGAGGTCGCTAAAGAGTCCGAGCTACGAACTATCCTATTATGAGTCCTCACAATATCTAGAAAATTCCTGAGGAGCATACCTCCGTCAGGTCTAGAGTTCATATAGTACTCCGTGTGCGCCTGAACGCCATAAGCCGGTCTCTCGGGATGCCTGATTATCTGGTACGGGCACATTTTATTTGCGGCAAGGGCGACAAAGCCTTCAGGAAGTTTTTTGACTTCATCATAGTGGCTTTGAACAAGATTGAGCGACTTGCCCATTCCAAGAAAAAGCGGGTCTTTGTGGAGAACATAAACATCATGGCGGCCCTTTTCAGTAGGATTGTGCCCATAAGGAAAACAATCATCTTCTCCTCCCCTGATAGGCCCCACCTTCCCGCCAAAAGCTAACGCCAAGGCCTGGTGCCCACCGCAAATGCCTACTACGGGTATTTGCATATCCTCAATTATGACTCGAAGTGACTTGAAAAAATTATCAAGATCTTGTCCATTTTTACCCCTGTATTTGCACCATGGGATACCATTAGGGCTCAAGGCCAGAAACGCGGGACGAAGTTTTTTCATATTCTCCACAGTAACTTCCGCATAGGGCAATATCATTCCATGTCCTTGCGCCCCAAGGCGTTCCAGTGTCTCCTGCACAATTACCGCCTGTTTTGAACTCCTGCCGGTGAACATGTTTACGACGACCCATGTAGACGATGCCCCCACAACTCCAACTTCAGACTTTTGAGAACTAGGCGCAACTCCGTTATCATCGACCCGCTCTGTGGCTTGGAGCTTCAACGATGCGACTCCCAGGACCAGCGTCAGAGCAAAACAAAATGTCAAAATCTTCTTCATCTGTTGTTCTTCCTGTAGGCGTCTCGGTTTCCGCCGAAGGACATTGGGACCAAATACTATTATCTCAATTTTATATTAATACAGTCAAACTTTATATCAATTATTAAAGTCTATTATCATTTTAAATTCATTTGTATTCATAACAATCTCTACAATCTACTTTACTACCCTTCCATGATCTATTCAATACCGGGATTGTCAAGAAGATTGAAAACTTTTAACGGTTTGAGGAATTTTCTTCCTTCCTGATGTTGGTAACGAACCAGTATCAGGATTCGAGATAAACAGTCCTGAACCCGAAAAATCTCAGGCTCCAAGATTGATGTTGAGTTCTCTTCTCCAGGAACAAGGTCTTCAGTCGCTACGTATCGTCCAAACACGAGTTGGCGAAGGTTTTCTTCCTGCATCTCAATTCTTGGTAAATGTTCTAAGGCGCGATCAAGAGGAATCGCTGCCTGCTTTATGTCGTCAATCGACGCGCCTTTTACAAAATCCAGGTTTCGAGCCGAAGCGACATTGAACTTTCCTGACGCAATGCGTCGAAGTGTTTCTACTCTCCCTCCTACACCAAGTTTAGCGCCGATATCTCGGGCTATTGAGCGGGCATAAGCCCCTTTGGAACATACCAAGTCAATTTTCAGATCTGGTGGGCGCCAATCGATTAGCGACAGGTCAAAGATTTCGACTTTTCTAACATCCAACGACGGAAAAACGCCTTTGCGAGCGAGCTTGTAAAGAGGAACACCATCTTTTTTAATAGCGGAAAAGTGTGGCGGAATCTGATCAATCTTGCCTTTAAAATCTCCAAGGCATTTTCCTATTTTCTCGACAGTCAAGGACTGAGGGTCACCTGTGATGGTGATTGTACCTTCTCTATCACAGGTGTCACTTTCCTCTCCCAATCTGACTGTTACTTGATAATGCTTCTTTGCTTCATCTAGAAAATCCAACGCCCTGGTCGCCGCGCCGAGCAAAATCACGAGAAGGCCGGACGCCTGTGGATCAAGAGTGCCAGTGTGTCCAACCTTTACCAACCGACCCAGACTACGGCGTACTATACCCACCACCGCGTTTGAAGTTATTCCTTCGGGTTTGTCTATCAATAGCAGACCATGAGCCACGAATATGTGTCACTCCTTCTCCGCCCAAAAGAGGGCCGATTTTTCACTGAGAATAAATACTTAACAGTTCCTCAAGATGTCAGGATCTATATCATAACTGAGGCAAAGTCGGCCAATAACGACCGGCAAATGCAAGCACGTCACGAAGCCTGGCCCTGAATGTGTATGAGAGAATGGAAAGGTCCTGCGAATCAAAGGGGGGATCTTGGGAGGGGTCGTAAGAAGACAAACAGTATAGAATACGTTTCACAGAATTCCTCAGAGCGCCCAAATGGTATCCACCTTCGAGCACTAACAGCAGTCGATCAGCGCAAAGTTGTAATGCGGATCGCATAAGTATTTTGACCATGGCCTCGTATCCGTCCTCGCTCAGATTCATCCCTCCTAATGGGTCTTTTTCGTGTGCGTCAAATCCTGCGGACACAAGGATTAGCTGCGGTTGGTAGGCTTCCAGCAGTGGATAAATCAGGCGATCGAAAACACAAATATATTCTGCGTCCCCAGCGCCTGCGGCCAAAGGAACGTTTATGTTAAAACCTTCACCGGGACCATGGCCAACTTCCCTTATCCCGCCTGTGCCAGGATAGTGAGGATATTGATGAGTTGAAATATAAAGAACTCTAGGATCTTCATAAAACGCGTCTTGCGTCCCATTACCGTGATGGAGGTCCCAATCAACTATGGCGACTCTTTCGAGCTTGTAGCGATTCAATGCGTAGTGAGCGGCCAGAGCCACATTATTGAAAAGGCAGAATCCCATTGCGCGACGGTTTTCCGCATGGTGACCGGGGGGCCGTACAAGAGCAAAACCGTTTCTTACAGAGCCGTCCATTACTCCGTCTACAAGACACAAGAGGCCCCCTACGGCTGATACCGCAGCGTCCCAGGAGTGGCAACAGGCCGAAGTGTCTGGATCGAGAAAAACGCTCTCACATCCCGCTGTACCCATTATCTTATCCACATATCGAGGATCATGGTTGGCGCAAAGCTCATCCAGGGTCGCTTTCCTGGCCTTCACATAGGCTATGTTAAGAGCAGTCCCGAGATCGTCCAGCATGCTGTACAACACCTCCAGTCTCTCTGGACTTTCGGGATGATACAAGCCCATCTCATGCTTCAGATATATTTCCTCGCGTACTAGTCCTGTAGGTTTCATAATCGATACCGCCGGATACTGGCGCTAAGCGCTTGAAGACACAGATTATACATATATGGGAATACCAACGCTAATCACTTCCGTTTGCTTATTTAGCGTAACATCGGGGTTGGAATCAGTCAATGATTTTAACCCTCTATATTTTCTTCGCCCATGAAATGAAGAGGAAAAGTCTCTCAATTGAGCATTGCGCAAAGTTTCTCTTCACTTGGATCTGTCAAACTCGTATTCTTGACAAGATAACATCTCAAGTTTTCCAAAATCCTGAAAGGAAATGAACATGTTGCTGGCTATTGATGTGGGAAATACAAACATTGTGATTGGCCTTTACAAGGAAGATACCAAATTGGGGTCCTGGAGAATTAGGACTAATGAGGATGTCACAGGTGATGAATTGTGGGTCATTTTGAAGAACCTCATGTTTTGGCAGGGGCTTGAGACAAGTGAGATTGCCGGCGTAATTATAGCCTGCGTAGTGCCTCCGTTGAAAGCGGCTCTTGAAGAACTATCCCTGATCTTCCTCGGGATAACCCCGCTGTTCGTGGGACCTGGAATGAAGACGGGTATGCCCATAAGATATGACAATCCCAGAGAAGTTGGGGCAGATCGGATCGTAAATGCAGTGGCAGCCTACGAAAAATATCATTGCGAATTAATAGCGGTCGATTTTGGCACGGCTACTACATTTGATTATATCAACTCGGCAGGTGAATACGAGGGGGGCTCTATAGCGCCAGGAGTTAAAATTTCTGCCGAGGCTCTATTCCATAGCGCTTCAAAACTCTTCAGGGTCGAACTCACGGCCCCACCTAGGGTAATAGCTAAAGATACAGCTTCGGCGATTCAATCCGGAATTGTGTTCGGTTACGCTTCGCTTGTGGACGGTATCCTTGGTCGCATGTTCGAAGAGCTTAAATCACGTCCCAAAGTCGTGGCGACAGGGGGATTGGCCAAAGTCATTTCCTTGCATACTAAACTGGTCGATAATGTCGAGGATGATCTTACAATGGAGGGGCTTAAAATACTCTTCAAGAGGAATGTCCCGCCAAAGAAGAAGCAATGAAATAAAAGAGGCCGCAACAAGCAAACGCTGCGGCCTCTAACAGAGCAATATCAAACTTACTACCGATCATCCGTCAGGTTAATAGTAGCGCTCCTGCCGGTATTCTTCGTACGTTATCGGCGCAAGTCAGATTTTCAGTCAAAGAGAGAGCTTCTTTCTAGAACACTCCTTTAACCTTTCCTGTTTCAACATCCACGTCTACTCTTCTGAATGCCGGGTTCGAACTCGTTCCTGGCATAAGAGAAATAGCGCCGGCGACTGGAACCACGAAACCTGCCCCATTGTAAGTAAGAATGTCGCGAATCGGCAGGATCCAGCCTTTGGGAGTGCCCTTTATATTCGGATCATGCGACAGGCTGAGGTGAGTTTTCACCATACATGTCCCCAATTTGGACAACGCGGGATCGGCTTCCATCTTTTTGGCTTTGGCCTCGGCCTCAGGAGTGAAGCTAACGCCATCAGCGCCATAAACCTCTTTCGCTATCAACTCAATGCGCTGGCGCAGAGGAAGACTCAAATCATAGAGCAATTTGAATTCGTTCTTTTCTTCGCAAGCGTCAACAACGGCGTCCGCAAATTCAAGAGCGCCGTCCCCGCCTTTGAGCCAGTGCTGGGAGACTGCGGCGCGTGCGCCGGCGGCTTCGGATAGTCTTTTCACAACGGCTATCTCGTTTTTGGTGTCAGTGTAGAAGGAGTTTATGCAAACAACGGGATTGATGCCGGCTTTCTTAACGGTTGCAATATGGTGAATCAGGTTCTTGCAGCCTTCTTCCACCCAACCGACATTTTCACCTTCATATTCTTTCGGCATGGGCAGACCCGGTCTTGGAACGGGAGCGCCACCGTGGCATTTCAGGGCTCTGATCGTAGCGACAATAACTGCGCAATTGGGTTTAAGGCCAGAGAATCTGCATTTTAGGTTCCAGAATTTCTCAAAGCCGATGTCAGCGCCGAATCCTGACTCTGTTACATGATAATCAGCCAGCTTTAGACCAATCCTGTCGGCAATGATTGAACTCTGACCGATAGCGATGTTTGCGAATGGACCGGCATGTACGAATACCGGCTGGCCTTCGATTGACTGGAGCAGGTTCGGGTTGAGGGCTTCCACCATCCATGCAGTCATAGCGCCGTCAACTTCAAGATCTTTAGTCGTAACGGGCTGGCCCTTCTTGTTGTAGGCCACAACGATCTTGCCCATTCTCTCGCGCATATCTTTCAGATCTGTAGAAACAGCGAGAATTGCCATGATTTCAGAGGAAACGGCAATTCCAAAAGATGACTTCATCATGAAGCCATCCATCTTTCCGCCGATTCCAATGATGATGTTACGCAAAGACTGAGCGCAGAAGTCAATAATCCAGCCGAATTCAACATTACGAGGATCTATATCCAAGCGCTTGAGGTTTCTCTTTGCAAGTTCGTCGTCGTTGTAGTTGAATTCGTGTTGCATTCGCGCGGTCAAAGCCACCATAGCAAGATTGTGGGCGTTCATGATCGCGTTGATGTCACCGGTAAGGCCTAGCGAAAATGGTGTCAGAGGAATGCACTGAGCTAAACCACCACCGGCTGCAGAACCTTTAATGTTCATTGTGGGTCCGCCCGATGGTTGCCGTATAGCCGCCACGACTTTCTTTCCTCGTTTGCCGAGGCCTTCAACCAACCCCATGGAACTAGTGGATTTGCCTTCACCTAGAGGAGTGGGCGTAATAGCGGTCACATCTATGTATTTTCCATCCGGTCGGTCTTTCAGCCTGTTAAGGGCTTTAGCGAAATCGATTTTTGCAACGTAGTGCCCATGAGGAAGAAGCTCTTCTTTAGTAAGCCCCAGCTCATCCCCAAGCTCATAGACTGTTTTCATCGATTTCTCGGCTTCTTCAGCTACCTGCCAATCAGCCATCTTAGTAGGATCCAACAATGCCATCGATACCTCCTGTGTGACTATTCAGCGTCTTCTAACGCTGAAATGAGATTCTATGTTAAACACGATTTGCTGTCCCCGAAAAATTCGGGCGCTCAAGAATCCAGGATATAGCGTTTTGCGTTCCTGAATATTTTCAAACCAATCCCCTCATCCGGTAACTGCTCTCGAGTCCATCGAGGGTGATTGGTCCTGTCCAAATAACACTCCGGGTGAGGCATCAGCCCGAAAATACGGCCTGTCGCATCACATATACCTGCTATTCCCTCTGGCGATCCATTTGGATTAAATGGATACTCAGACGTAGGCTTATCTTCGTCAGGTTTGGCGTAAAAAAGCGGAGCCTGATTTGAAGACTGCAGCCGGTCGATCACGCTGGAATCTCTTCCCACTATCTTGCCTTCTCCATGCCTCACAGGCAAATAGAGCCTGTCCAAGCCACGGGTAAACACACATGGTGACTGCTGATCCACGATCAGGTTAACCCAGCGATCTTCAAATCGCCCACTATCGTTGGCTGTGAGTGATACTTCCCTCTGCAGATAGGCGCGATCAAACGCGGGTACCAGCCCCAGTTTCGCCAAGAGCTGAAATCCGTTGCATATTCCAAGGATCAATCCACCTCGAGCTACAAACTCGAGCAGATCGTCTATCAGGTTCCTACCTTCTACCTTTGAGTGACGGATCCGGTTTGCACACGCTTGCGCCGCTCCGAGATCGTCCCCGTCCAGGAATCCCCCAGGAAACACTATGAATTTGTAAGATCTTAAGTCAACTTCGCCGCCGACTATGAAATTTAAATGCGCAAGGTCTATTCTGTCAAAACCTACTATTTCAAGGGCTCGTTTAGTTTCTATTTCGCAGTTAATTCCATGGCCAGTAACTACCAGCGCATTCAAAAACATTCTGTTCCTTCTGTCGTTGCATAAACTATCAAAATCAAAATAACGTTTTAACTGATTCTGTAGCCAAGTTCAAATAAGTTGTCGGGAAAATACCGATATAAAGAACCGCCAGAACTGTCAAAGATAGCGCAAAAGTCATTGACGGACTAAACCGAAGTTCTTCCGGCTCGACCTCCGGCGCTTCCATGTACATCTTCATTATGACCCTAAAATAATAGAATACCGACGCAGCGCTAGTGAGAACCCCAATTATGACCAACCAGATGTATCCCGCGCTGATAGCTGAGCTGAATATGGTAAATTTTCCAATAAACCCAGCGGTTGGGGGAATTCCCGCAAGTGAAAAGAGGAATATTGACATCGCCAGCGCCAGCGTGGGGTGGGACTTTCCGAGCCCTCTGTAGTCGTCGAGATAAACATTCGCCTCACCTTTACGGCCTACCATAGTCACCACAGCGAATGCTCCAAGATTCGTGAAGATGTACGCCAAAAGGTAATACAGGACCCCTGAGGCCCCTGCGGCCGTTCCTGAGACCATACCAACCAAGATGTAGCCGGCGTGCGCTATACTTGAATACGCCAACATTCGCTTGATGTTGGTCTGGACTATTGCCGCCAAGTTCCCCAGAACCATGGTCAGGACAGCCAGCACCCAGAGTATCTGAGCCCAAGTGACTTGCGCCGAGCCAAAACACTCAAAGAAAACTCTAAGGAAAGCCGCAAATGCCGCAGCCTTCACTCCAACCGACATGAATCCAGTGATCGGAGAGGGAGCGCCGTCATAAACATCCGGAGTCCACATATGAAACGGTACTGCGGCCACCTTGAAAGAAAAACCCACCAACAGCAATCCCATTCCTACTAGAGCCATTGTGCTCACTGAACCAGATTGGAAGTATTTGGCCAAACCGGCGAGCGCCAAGGATCCTGTGGATCCGTAAAGGAGCGCTGCCCCGTAAAGAAATAAACCGCTTGAAAAGGCTCCCAGAAGCAAGTATTTGAGACTGGCCTCTGAAGACTTGGCGCTCTTTGGCAGTATGCCTGTGAGAACATATACGGCGATTGACAATGTTTCCAGACCGACGAAGATCATGAGCAGATGGATTCCCGACACCATAAACATCATGCCCACGGCGGAGAAAAGCAGGATAGCGAAATATTCGTAAAGATCTAACCCCTGATCTACAAGGTATTTCATGGAAATCAGGATTGTGAGCCCCACTGATACAAGTATCAAAACGTTGAAAAACCAGGTGTATGAATCCAAGGCAATCATACCATTAAATGATGGCATGTTCATGAGACGCAACGGGGTGTTGGCCATCAAGGCTATCAGGACCCCCACCAGTCCAATCACAGCTCCCACAGCCGCAGCGCCCTTTCGGACAAACAAGCCTAACAGCATAGCTAGCAAGCCGGCCACGCTCAAAATGAGCGCCGGCAATACGCCTCCAATACTAAATTCAGGCACTGGGATCATCCCGATTGCTCCCACTTTTAATTTTCTTTGTCCACGCGGATTTCCGCTGTGGAGGAAACCAGGCTGATTTTTTCAGCGTTCGGCGCAGGAAGTTTTCCAGCTTCTTCCATTGCAATGATTGATGCTCTCTTTTTTTCCACATGTTGGAGAAAGTTTTTCACTGAGGGTTCCATGGGTCTTAAAAAAGTGTTGGGATAAACCCCAATCCACACTACAAAAATGAGAAGTGGGACAAGTACTGCGATTTCTCTGGAATCAATATCCTTAAGAACCAGATTCTTGGGATTAGTCACTTCCCCGAACATAACTCTCTGGAACATCCATAGCATGTATACAGCGGCAAAAATCACGCCGGAAGCGGCAAACACCGTGTACCAGGTAAACTTGCCGAAAGAACCGAGGAGGATGAGAAACTCTCCGATAAACCCGTTTAGACCGGGCAGCCCTATGGACGACAGTGTGAATATCATGAAAAATACGGCGAATAGCGGCATCACTTTGGAAAGTCCGCCAAATTCAGATATGAGTCTGGTATGTCTTCTCTCATAGACCATTCCCACGATTAAGAAGAGGGCTCCAGTGCTTAATCCGTGGTTGATCATCTGAATTATGCTTCCTTCTACCCCCTGGGTAGTCAATGCGAACATGCCGAGCATTACAAACCCCAGGTGGCTGACGCTGGAAAAGGCGACGAGCCTTTTCATGTCAACCTGAACCATTGCGACCCAGGCCCCGTAGATGATGCCGATAACAGCGAGCAGCGCCACCCACCATGCAGCGTCCACTGCAGCGTTCGGAAATAAAGGAATGGCAAATCTGATGAAACCGTATGTGCCCATTTTCAAAAGTACCGCCGCCAAGACTACACTTCCCACGGTAGGCGCTTCGGTATGAGCGTCAGGCAGCCACGTGTGGAACGGAAACATCGGCACCTTTATGGCGAATGCCAGAAAAAACGCGAGGAACAACCAGAATTGGACTTGAATCGGCACAGCAAAGTCATAGAGTTTGAGAAGGTCGAATGTGTATACTCCTGTACTCTTGCCGGCCGTAAAATACAGGACAAGAATGGCGACCAGCATCAGCAGGCTTCCGACTATGGTGTACAAGACAAATTTGATGGCAGCGTACAATCGTCTCGCTGGATTCCCCCAAACTCCGATCAGCAGATACATCGGTATAAGCATGATCTCCCAGAATACATAGAAAAGAAAGAGATCCAGAGAAACGAACACTCCGATCATACCAACCTGGAGAAACAGGAGGCAGATCATGAACTCTTTGACACGGGTTGTGATATCCTTCCAGCAGGCCAGGATAACTATCGGGCCAAGAAACGTTGTGAGCATAACCAACAGAAGACTTATGCCATCTATCCCCAATTTATAAGAAATGCCCCAGTCTTTAACCCATGGATAATTCTCCACAAACTGCATAGATGAAATGGAAGGATCAAAGCCGAAATACACGAACAAACTGATAACGAAGTCTAGGAGCATGACTACCAGCGTGACCCAACGAAGTGTCTCCGGACAATCCCTGTTAATGAACAAAAGGATCAGGGCGCCTAGAAGAGGAATAAACGTGATAAGGCTTAACAAATGCGAAACATTTTCCATGAACGGCACGCCTCCATGTCCTATCTCAATAGCAAGAAACCGATTACGACAATCGCCCCGACCAAGACCGACAGGGCATAGTCCTTGACAAAACCGGTCTGAAGAAGTCTTAGAACACTGCCAAAAGCTTGTGTGACAGCGCCGACTCCATTGACGGCGCCATCAATCACCGCTTCGTCAAATTTCTTCCACAGAAGCTTTGAAAACTCCACGATGGAATTTACAAACAGGAAATCATAAAGCTCGTCAATCCAATATTTGTTGTAAACTAGCCTATGGAGACCCGAGAAACGATCAACAATTCTGCCCGGGGTCTCAGGGCTGGTTATATACATGAATCGAGCGAGCAACAGGCCGAATATCGCTATACCAAGGGAAACCGCCATTAGAACAAGTTCAGCGGTAACACTGTGATGACCGGCGTGTTGAGCCCCGTGTTCAATGATGGCCTTGGCCGGGGCAAAAACCGGATCCAGGAAATTTCCAAACCTTTGAGCGCCCTCTATAACCGGTATACCGACAAAACCTCCAACCAACGACAGAAACGCCAGGATCATCAACGGCACTGTCATCAACGGTGGAGATTCGTGCAAGTGATGAGCCACATCATGTTCAACCCGGGATTTTCCGTAAAAGGTCATGAAGACCGACCTGAACATGTAAAAGGAGGTCATTACAGCCGCAACAGCGCCAATTATCCAGAATATGACATGTTTCTGCATTGAGTAATAAAGGATCTCATCCTTGCTGAAGAATCCAGCGAATGGAAATATACCAGCAATAGCCAAGGTCCCGAACAAATACGTCAAATGAGTGTATGGTAGTTTCTTTCGTAAATCTCCCATCTTGCGCATGTCGAGTTCGCCTGACATCGCGTGCATCACACTGCCGGCAGCCATGAAAAGAAGCGCTTTAAAGAAAGCGTGAGTCATTAAATGGAATATTCCGGAGGCAAAGGCTCCAACGCCGCACGCCATAAACATGTATCCCAACTGACTGATAGTTGAATATGCCAGAACTCGCTTAATATCAAATTGGGTCATGCCGATCGTCGCTGCGAACAGAGCGGTCAACCCTCCAATTACTGCTACAACAGTCAGTGAAATCGGGGCCATGGCAAACATGACGCTACACCGGGAAACCATATAGACACCTGCGGTTACCATTGTTGCGGCGTGAATCAATGCGCTGACAGGAGTAGGACCCTCCATCGCGTCAGGGAGCCATGTATAGAGAGGAATTTGTGCGGATTTGCCCGTCGCCCCTACAAAGAGCAGAAGAGTGATAAGAGTCACCAACACTCCTCCCTGAGTCAGTTTCTCGGGAGCCACACTAAAAACATCGACGTAATTGAAAGTGCCAAAGACTGTGAATATCAGAAACATTCCGATAAGGAATCCAAAATCACCTATCCTGTTTACCACGAAGGCCTTTTTGCCTGCGTCGGAGGCTGACTTTTTCTCGTAGTAATATCCAATGAGCAGATAGGAACACAGCCCCACGCCTTCCCAGCCTACAAACGTCAGCAGAAAATTGTTGGCTGAAACCAGAATCAACATATTGAACACAAACAGGTTTAGGTAAGAGAAATACCTACGGAAACCTATCTCGCCGTGCATATATCCTATAGAGTAGATGTGAATGATACAGCCAACGCCACTAACGACCATAATCATAATCATACTAAGAGGATCTACGAGAAAACCTACCGGAACATTCAAGTCCCCGGACCATATCCAGGAATAGATTATGATTTGAATCGATCTGGATCCAGGCGCCAGTTTAATAAGCTCAAAAAAGATCGAAATGGCCACCAAGAAAGAGGCCCCTACTGAACCCGCTCCAATCCAGCCAATCGTTTTTTCTGAGAAACGTCTTCCCAAAAGACCGTTGATCAGAAATCCTATCAGAGGAAAGATGGGTATTAACCAGACTAGTTCAATCATGCCAGGCTCCCGGATCTGTGTTCAAGAATGATCGACCCAAAGCAACATCGCTTCGAGCGCTTTATCAATTAAAATCACCACTTCAACAAACTGATGTCGTTGATGTTTATCGTGCCGCGTTGTCTGAAGACCGCAACTGCAATCGCTAGTCCCACAGCCACTTCGGCTGCAGCGACTACCATGACAAACAATACGAACACCTGACCTTCAATGGATCCCAGATAGCGAGAGAAGGCCACAAACGACAAATTTACAGCGTTCATCATGAGTTCGAGGCTCATAAGAATGACAATCAAATTTCGACGAAACATCACTCCTACCATGCCAAGGCTGAAAAGGAGCGCAGACAACACCAAATAATGTTCCAAGGTCACCATGCTTTTTACCTGCCACGAAGAATTTGAACGTTAATTCAATTCTCGTCACTTCTATTTTTGCGTCAACTTCCTTCCAATCACTACCGTGCCGATGATCGCGGCTAACAACAAAACAGACGCTATTTCGAAAGGCAACAGATAAGTCGTGAAAAGCTCTCTGGCGATAAGCTCCATGTTTGATGCGCCAGCAGCGATAGTTCCCACCTGAGTTTTTCCCATAATCGTAGGAACAAAATGACTGAAAATAGGAAAAAGTATTACAGCGAAAGCCAGAGAAAGTATTATTCCGAATCCCCACCGGAGAGGTCTGGGCGCTTTGGGCAGATCAATCTCTTCCAGGTTTAACAACATTATTACGAACAAGAACAGCACCATTACGGCGCCTGCATAAACTATAACCTGAACCATGGCCAGAAATTCGGCGTGCAATAATATAAACAGAGTAGCCAACCCAATCATTGTCAAGATCATAAACAAGACGTTATGAATAGGCCTACGCAAAAAAACCACAAATACTGCGGACAACAGCGTCACAGCGGCTAAAACATAGAAGAGGATGGTTTCCATCTGCGCCAAAAACCTCACTTTTTCCTAAAGTTTAGTCTCAGAATTACCCAGCCTTTTTCTTTAGCTCATACCGCGGCGTCGGAGGCTCCAGCAATCGTTCCTTGTCATACAAAAGGGCGCCACGACTATATTCCGAGATCTCGTAGGCTGTGGACATTTCAATAGCTTCTTTCGGACACGCCTCAACACAATAACCACAGAAAATACAACGCGTTAAATCAATCTCATATCGACCGGGATATCGTCGGCCGTCCGGCTCAGCCGCCGCTTCGATGTATATGCAATCCGCCGGGCATACCGTCGCGCAGAGCATACACGCCACGCACTTGATCTTGCCGGAACCGTGACGAGTTAAGACATGCCGTCCCCTCCACCTTGGAGCCACGTCCCACTTTTCATCCGGGTACTGCAGCGTTACCTTCTTTTTCAACAAATACGAAAATGTTAGTTTGAGTCCCTGTAACAGAGGGATGATCATTTTCCTGACCTCTCGACCGAACTGAGTTTAGACGCGACGCCTGTCGGCAACATCCCGCTAAATTATTACTTACTATTCTATCTGATTAACCCGCATACTTCAGCCACACGGCGTAAACAAACGCTGTGGCCATCACGTTAAACAGCCCTACCGGCAGCAATGTCTTCCAACCGAACTGCATAACCCTGTCGTAACGAAGCCTGGGATACGTTCCTCTAATCCAGACAAAGACGAACACGAAGAAAAACGTTTTCCCCAGGAACCACACGATCGGAGGAAATATCGGGCCTTGCCAACCACCGAAAAACAAGGTTGCCATCATCGAACTCAAAAAAAGAAGATGAGCGTATTCGCCAAGGTAAAACAAACCGAATTTCATTGAGCTGTATTCAGTCTGATACCCGGCAACCAACTCATTTTCACATTCCATAAGATCAAATGGTGTTCTGGCGATCTCAGCGCTACCCGCAATAAGAAAAAGAATGACCCCTAGCGGCTGTCTGAAAACAAACCATTTCCATATTGAATCCTGAGCTTCCACTATCTGCACGAGGCTTAGAGATCCCGCCAACAGCAAGACGCCCACAACGGACAGGCTTAACCCAAGCTCATAGCTTATCATCTGGGCAGCGGCTCGAATGGCTCCGAGCAGAGAATACTTACTGTTTGAGGCCCAGCCGCCGAGAATAACTCCGTAAACTCCGAGCGATGAGATTCCAAAGATGTAAAGGATACCCAAATTGATGTCAGCAACAACCCCAGTGTTCAAATCAAATTTGTTGGCCATAGGCCCCAAGATATTTTCCAGGCCCAGGCCTTTTGCAAAGGGTATCACAGCAAATGGAACCAGTGCGCAAACAACCACTATCAATGGAGCAGCGATGTATACCACCCTGTTAGCCGATGAGACTGTAATCTCTTCTTTTAGAAGCAGCTTTGCGCCATCAGCCAAAGGCTGTAACAAACCCCATGGACCGACACGGTTAGGACCAATGCGAACTTGGATCCAACCGAGCACCTTTCTTTCTATCAGGGTCAGATAGGCGACGAAAGTCAGCACTGCGACCAAGACAAGGAGCGTCTTTATAACAACCAAGAGTACAGGGAAGGCGGAATCCATGAATCAACCTCTCTCGATTTTTATGCCTTTTCCACTTGAATCAGAATTTCAGTGGATCCCCAGTCAGTTAAGGAATTCGACTTCATATTGGAAAAGTGATAAGGAACAAGCACGGTCCCGCTAACAGCTCGACGAGACTCTTTTACTTTGGCGTTGAATGCCTGCCCACCAGTTCCAGTGATTTTTATCAAGTCACCTTCTGCTAAACTCAAGCTAGCCATATCGGAGCTGTTCATTTCCACAAAACCACCCGGACGAACTTCCATTAGGGATGGACTCCATTCTGAAAAAGAGCCGGAATGAAATTTTGAAACACATGGAATCAATCGGAAGGACTCGCCAGATCTCGTGATTGTCTGGAATGGAGTAGCGTTCGACAGCTTTGCCTTCCCATTAGGGAAGCCACCTTCATAAAGGGTCCCTGAACCGGAATCATCAGTATCCACGCAGGGCCACGTCAAACCCTGACGGCCAATTTTTTCGTAGGACACACCGGCGTATAACGGCACCGACCTGGCAATCTCGCTCATCACTTCAGCGTACCCGTTGTAAGAAAGTTCAGGCTTACCCATTTTCGAGGCTAGAGTCATGAAAATTTCGAGATCTGTCTTCCCAAGAGCCGGTTTCGAACTAGGATTAAGTTTCTGAATTCTGCGTTCAGCGCTGGTAAATGTCCCAGATTTCTCATATGGAGCTGAGACGGGGAGGACGACGTGAGCCATCTTCGCTGTGGATGTCATGAACATGTCCTGGACCACCAGAAAATCCAGTTTCCCCAAAGACTCCTCTACTTGTTTCCTGTTGGGATAGGTATCCACAGGATTCTCACCGACAACGTAAAGACCTTTTATCGACCCGTTTGACGCCGCGGCTAAAATCTCCTGAGCGTTCAAGCCTTCTTTTGAAGAGATTTCAGCTTTCCATAGATCTTCAAATTTTGACTTAACGACGTCATCCCCTAACGGTTGAAATCCTGGCAGGCTACCTGGAGTGAGCCCCATGTCCAGAACTCCCTGAGCGTTCGCCTTTTCTCCGAAGACAAATATCCCGCATGATTCCTTACCGACGTGACCCGTAATAAGAGCAAGATTCGCGGCAGCCTTACCCAAATTCACGCTGTCCCGTAAGCGGTTGAGCCCTTCTGTCAAAATGACTACGGCAGTTTCAGCTTTTGCAAAAAAAGTCGCTGCGCTTTTAATCAAATCTGAGTCTATCCCGAGGGCTTTGGCTACTGCCTCCGGTGTGTAATCTTTCAACGAATCGGCTAGGGACTCAAGTCCTTCGGCCTTAATATCCAGAGCGGCCCGATCAAACATTCCCTCGTCAATTATAAATTTGATCATGGAGTTTACGATCTGCTCTTCCGCGCCTGGAGGAACATTGAGGAACAGACCGCCAAGATCGGTAAGCTTGGTTCTGATCTGGTCTACAACTATGACCTTGGCTCTGTTCCTACCGCTAGCAAGTATGACTTCATTCTTTGCGATAGGATGCGTTTCCGTCAGATCAGCGCCAAGCAACAATATCGTCTTAGCGCCCCTGATTTCACGTATAGGGTTAGTTGAGGCAGCATAACCCAGCACGGGGGCAAGTCCCTCGGTAAGTGACCGATAACCGAGCCCAGCCGCGTGGTCAAGGTTGTTTACGCCCATAACAGTTCTAACGAATCTGTTAAATACGTACGCTTCTTCATTGGTCAGCCTTTGTGATCCAAGGGCGGCAAGGCTTTCAGATCCTGGACTCTTTTTTATTGAGCCAAATTTATCTGCAACAGTTTGCAGGGCTTCATCCCATGTTGATTCCACCAAAATCCCGTTTTTCCGAATCAATGGTTGCGCCAGACGCTGCTCTGAAAACGCGAAAGGCCACCCATAACGACCCTTGACGCAAAGGCTGCCTTCGTTCGGTCCATCTTCAGGACCGTAAACATAAACCGTCTTGCCTTCCTTTTCGCCCAGCGTTAAAGAACAGCCAAGACTACAAAAAGCGCAGATAGTGTCAGTTTTCTTCTGCTCAAATCTACGTCCTGTTCCCACTAGCCACTTGGACGATATAGCTCCTACCGGACACACGGACACGCATTGACCGCAGAATTCGCAATCCAGGGTCCTTTCAAAATCCGTAGATACTTCTGTTTCTATGCCTCGCCTTATGAAACTGATTTCAGCTTGCCCCTGAACCTCATCACAAATGCGAACGCACATCCCACATCGGATGCAAAGATTCATATTGAAGCGGATGAAATGCGAATCATTGTCCACATGGAAATATCTTGACTGCCGCCCGAAAGAAAGTTCTGGCGCCTCATACTCGAACACCAGGTTTTGCAGGTCGCAGTCTCCACCGGCGTCACAACTTGGACACAACAATGGATGTGATCTCAACAGAAGCATTAATTGAAGTCTGCGGCTCTCACGCAGCCTTGGCGTGTTCGTCGCAATCTCCATTCCGTCCCGAGCCGGATTGAAACAGGAGGGCATGGTTCGGGTCTTCCCTCTACTTGTGACCTCAACTATGCACATACGACAAGAGCCATAAGGAATAAGCCTTTTGTCATGACAAAGGGTTGGGATCCTAACACCGGCTTGTTGGGCAGCTTCCAGAATCGAGCTTCCCTTCTTCACTGTAACCTTAACGCCATCGATGGTCAGAGTAACCATAGAATCTTACTCGCAATTAGATATTAGGAATCGGAATCCACTCCATTTAAAAACGGAGCGGCTCCAAAACTTTTGTTCTTGACCGTTAATGAATCGCCCCAAACTTACAGTTCATAATACAGGTCCTGCACTTTGTGCATTTTGATCGATCTATCCAGGCGACTTTCTTCTTTTCCCACACTATCGCGTTGGAGGGACAATTCTTGAAACACATTCCGCACATCTTGCACTTTTCTTCAATTACCTCAAAATCGATCAGATCCGGACATACCAGAGCGGGGCAGTGTTTGTCCCTGATATGGGCATCGTACTCATGCCTGAAATAACGTATGGTAGAAAGCACAGGGTTAGCAGCGCTTTTCCCAAGACCGCAGTGGGATGTATTGTTGATATGGTGGCCAAGCTCAATTAAAAATTCCACATCCCCTTCCTGACCTCGACCTTCTACAATGTCGGTCAGTTTGTCAAACATGACTTTCAAGCCTTCGCGGCAGGGCACGCATTTCCCACACGACTCATCAACAGAGAAGTTCGTAAAAAATCTCGCAGTGTCAACCATGCATGTGCCTTCATCCATGACGACTACGCCACCCGATCCCATCATAGCGCCGACACCTTGCAAAGACTCATAGTCTATCTCAACGTCTTCCATACCCAAAGGCACACAACCGCCGGAAGGTCCACCGATCTGGGCAGCCTTGAATTTCTTCTTCTTGGGAATCCCTCCACCGATGTCAAAAATAAGGGTTTTGAGTGAAGTCCCCATAGGAACCTCAACCAAACCGACATTGATAACCGCTCCGGTTAGGGCAAACACCTTGGTGCCCTTGCTCTTTTCCGTGCCTATGGAAGCGAACCAGTCCGCTCCGTTGAGAATGAGCGGATTAAGGTTCGCAAATGTTTCAACATTGTTCAAATTCGTAGGCTGGTTCCATAAGCCAGCTTCGGCGCTTCGAGGGGGTTTAATGCGTGGCATACCTCTCTTGCCCTCAATAGAATACATGAGAGCAGTGGACTCACCACAAACAAAAGCGCCGGCGCCGGGGGCAATAGCGATGTCAAAGTTGAAACCTTTATCAAGGATGTTTTCGCCCAGGAGACCATATGAGCGAGCGTCCTCGATCGCTTTTTGCAGTCTCTGAATCGCTAGAGGATATTCCGCCCTCACATATATGTAACCTTTTTCCGCTCCTATGGCATAACCTGAGATCGCCATTCCTTCCAAAACGGAATGAGGATCTCCTTCCATCACGGACCGGTCCATGAAAGCTCCGGGGTCACCCTCGTCACCGTTGCAAATGGTAAACTTGGGAAAGTTGTCATATCTTCGGCATTCTTCCCATTTGAGTCCTGTAGGGAATCCACCGCCACCTCTCCCACGTAGACCCGATTTCTTGACCTCTTCAATTACCTGTTCCGGTGTCATTTCGGTGAGAGCTTTGGCCAGAGCTGCATACCCATCTCGAGCAATGTACTCATCTATATTTTCAGCGTCTATCAGACCACGGTTGCGAAGGACGATCAGTCTCTGAAGTCCAAAGAAACCTATGTCCTTCATTAGGGGAACTTTACCCTTGGCTACCTCATCTTTGAACAGAAGCTTCTCAACAATACGCCCTTTCAAGATGTGCTCTTCAACGATCAGCGGAGCATGCTCTGGTCTAACCTGGTTGTAAAAAATGCCGTCGGGATAAATGACTACCAGGGGCCCCATAGCGCAAAAGCCGTTACACCCGGTCATGATTATCTGAACTTCGTTCTGGAGATTGCGCTTTACCAGTTCACGTTCCAGAGCTTGCTTGACGTCTAGGGAACCGCTCGCTATACAGCCGGTGCCGGCGCACATCATTATCTGCAGTCTAAAGTAAGGGCTCGCACACATTACCTATTCTCCAACAAAGGCGATTCTCTCAAGAAATGCGGCTAAAAAGCCTCAAAAATCGGATCAACACATCCAGACTAAACCGCCATGGTCTCGCTGCCTATGGCAAGAGCGAAATCTTCAACGACCTTTCCGCCCAGAACGTGCTCTTCGAAAATCTTCCTCGCCTTTTCTCTGTCTACTTGAACGTATTTTACCGGGGCAGAATTGACAACCTCGACCGTTATCATTGGCTCTTTGGCGCACAGCCCGGCGCAACCCGAGTTTGTAAGGATGACGTCTTGAATTTCTTTGGCGGCGATGAGTTCACGAAAAACATTCATCACTTCACGAGCGCCGGCGGCAATCCCGCACGTGCCCATGTGGACGGTCACCTTTGCTCGATACTGGCCTCCCCGAAGAACCATTTTTCCTGTTTGTTCTTTCTTAATTTTTTTGAGATCCTCTATCGAAATCTTGGGCACCTTGTTCCCTCCTTTATAACAAAGATTCTCGGTACCATTGTTCAAGCAAAGGAACAAATTCCTTGAACAGCTATAAGTCACACCGCTATTCACCTAACGTTTCGCTTATTGGTAACCTTCCAGGATACCCAAAGTAGCGGACGGAATTATATTGCCATGGGTATCCTCGCCAATCATCATCACAGGCGCCAGACCACACGCTCCCAGACATCGCACCGCTTCCAAAGAAAATCTGCCGTCTTTCGTGGTCTCACCCACGTTGATTCCAATTTCTCTTGTTATAATTTCCAGAATCTCTTTAGATCCTTTAACATAACAGGCTGTTCCCAAACAAAGCCTGATAGTGTGGCGCCCACGAGGGGTTATGGTGAAAAATGAATAGAAAGTTACGACACCATAAATGTGAGAAGCCGGAATATTCAATCCCTTGGACAGGGTGCGCTGAACTTCCATAGGAAGGTAACCAAACATTTCCTGAGCTTCTTTAAGCGCCGGAATCAGGTAACTCATAGATCCCTGATATTTCTCTATCACCGAATCCAAAAGCGCGAGTTTGTCCGGCGGGATGATCTCCGCGCTGTCTTGAATTTTTTTCTTTAGTAGAGAGTCTCTTTCTTGCACTTTTGAAATACCCCGCGTAAATTCGCCGTAGCGACGCTCAGTCTAATTCTCTGAGCCCCTCGGCGATGTTTTCTTTAATCAATGACACTACCATTGGATGGTTCATGGGAATCCGACCCAACTCCACCCGAATCTCTCTCGTATCCAAAACATATTCCCTAAAGTTTTTCTTGTGACAATAGACGAAATCGGTCTCAGGATTACCCTCTACAAGAGTCAGCATCGTGGAAACCATGTCCCCTAAAGGTTTCCTGTCGATGTGGCTGCGCTTCATATTCACACATACCCTTGTTCCCAATCCAAGGGTTGATTCCACAGAAAGGTCACCTTCCGCTTCCTGAGCCGATTGCTGAAAAAGGGAAAGACCAAGTCCCACTTTTCGAGTTGTTCGTGTGGTGACAAATGGGTCCAAGACTCTATCCAAAAATTCTGAACTCATTCCCTTCCCGTTATCCTCTATGACTATGGTCAACAAGTCAGCGTCAATTTTCTCTTCAATCAAAATCTTTATGAGGGAAGCCCCAGCCGAAATTCCATTCTCAGCCACATCTAGGATGTGAAGAGACAAATCCTCCATCACTCATTGCCAGCGCTTTCACGCAAGCCTGTAAGGCTTAATGATTCGTCGCCCCTCGTTGCCCCTGATGGCCAAACTTAGCTCTGCAAAGGAAGCCTCTGCCATCTCGGCCTCCGTATAGGCGGCGCCAATGTCAGAAACATAATGGGCGTCGGAGGATGTCACCAAGGTATAATCGACAAGCTGATGATACTTTTTTCTGGCATCATCAACGTCTATGTGTTTTGAAATCTCCAGCGCGTCTAATTCCAGATTATCAGGGATAAAGCCGAGTTGGCTAAATATTCCGAAACCAGGTCTGTCTACGTGCGATGCAACCGCCAATCCGCCTAGAGTGTGTATCAACTTGACTACCCGATAGATGTTCAGCGTAGTGGCTCCAATCAACAGCGCCTGTTCCAGGTCCTCAACCATATCATATTCATCCACTACTACCTGATAACCTATAGCCTTTTCATCATTCGTCCCCGGCAGACGAGAGTACACTTCTTCTTGAGCAGCCGTAGCCTTCTTCAAAGTCGGAAACAGTCCCAATATGTGCGTCTCTTCACTGGAAGTGATTTCAATGCCCGGTATCACACTCAATGGAGATCCTTGAGCAGCCTTTATAGCCGCTCCGGCGTTTCTCGACGAGTTGTGATCACAAATGGCTATCATATCAAGGCCCTTTTCTATCGATGCTCTTACAATCGCTCTTGGCGTCATATCTCCGAGTTCAGTACAAGGGGACAGAGTCGAATGGATGTGCAAATCAAGCCTTAGAATCTTCAGTGAACACATCCAGAAACTCAACCGTCTCTGAGGCGCCCTCAAGCTCGCCAGGAAAAATCTTATGAAGTATTCAGGTTTCTCTTCTGACTCCGAGTTTATATAATCGACCAGCCACTTCGTAGGTCGGCAGAGAGCTACACATTACAACCACACCCTGCTCCTCAGCCTTCTTGATGGTGGCCTCTTCAGGCTGACGTCCGTTCACAATTATTATTCCGGCCAAATTGTTAAGAAACGCCACGGCGATAATGTTCTGGTGCAGTTGAAGTGTCATCCACACGTCACCCTCTTTTGAGTTTGCGATAACATCACTCAAAAGGTCACTAGCGTAGCCCCCGGCAACTTCTCTCGCGAGGTCTTGAGCGCCTGCGCTGACCGTAAGATCCAACGATTCTACAAGATCCGCTAACGTCATTTGAGCCATAACAAGCTTTCTCTATCTGTCAACTTCGGCCAAGACTATATCTACACTAGACAATATTGCGATAAGATCGGCAAAGAAACATCCTCTGCTCATCTCAGAGAGAGTTTGCAGATTCACGAAGGCCGGCGCTCTCCACTTTAGTCTATACGGGTTCGGCCCACCATCACTCACTATGTAACATCCCAATTCTCCTCGTGGAGACTCTATACACTGATAACAATCTCCTACGGGAAGTCTGAGCCCTTCAACAATCAGCATGAAATGATGAATAACGGCTTCCATTTTCGTGTAAATGTCTTCCTGAGGAGGAAAAATTTTCCCAGGGGCTGCGGCTCGGATAGGACCTTCAGGTAACATCTTGATAGTCTGCTTCAGAATCCTGTTGCTCTGACGCATCTCTTCAACTCTGACAAGGTATCTTGAATAAACATCACAACCATATTGTACCGGTATGTCAAAATCATATTGATCGTATCCACAGTACGGCTCGGACTTTCTGATGTCCCATGCCTTTCCTGAAGCCCTGATCATAGGGCCACTGGCCCCCAAGGCAATCACCTTGTCGAGAGGCAGAAAGCCAATGCCCTGGGTCCTATCCATATAAATCGCGTTCTTGGTGAGTAAGGTCTCGTACTCGTCCACCCGGGCGTCAAAATGGTTTGTAAAAGCCTGAAGCCTTTCTACAAAGCCTTCTTCGAGGTCTTTGGCCAATCCGCCGATCCGGATATAGTTCGGCATCAGCCTGCCACCGGCCGTGAGTTCGAACAGATTCATGATCTCTTCGCGTTCGCGAAGCATATAAAACAGAGGTGTCATGGCTCCCACATCGTGACCGTGGGTTCCCAGCCAGAAAAGATGACTAAATATCCTCGAGAGTTCAGCCATCATAACACGGATGACCTGGGCTCTTTGGGGTATTTCCACACCAAGCGTTTTTTCCAACGTGAGACAGAAGGCCAGAGAATTACTCGACGCGCCCATGTAATCACATCGTTCTGTGAGTGGAATTATCTGATGGTATTTTTTGCTTTCACAGGTCTTTTCATACCCACGATGAAGATATCCTAGGTATGGAACCACGTTTTGGACTATCTCTCCATCGAGTTCAACTATTGCGCGAAAGACTCCGTGGGTACTGGGGTGATGGGGCCCCAGATTTATCTCCATGATCTCGCTTCTGATATCGGCCCGGTGGCTCAACTCTTGCGCCATGACCTCACTACCTCAAAATTTGATCTGAGAGGGCAAATCAGGGGTGTCCTCTGTGCCGAGCAGGGGAAAATCTTTCCTAAGAGGATGCTCCTGCCATTCATCCGGTAGAAGTAATTTTCTAGGATCCGGGTGATTGATAAAAACCATTCCGAACATTTCCGCAGTTTCCCTCTCGTGCCAGTTGGCGGTGGGCCAAACCTTACACACGGACTCAATGGAGGCCTGACCTTCATCGGTTTCGTTTATCTTCGTCTTTAATCTGAATCTCTTAACATTAGGAAGTGAATACAACTGGTATACCAACTCGAAACGAGGACTCGACGGATAGTAATCAACAGCTCCGACAAATGACAGAAAATCGAATTCAAGTTCCGGATCATCTCTGAGAAAGAAACATATGTCCACAATTAACTCTGGTGGGACACAGACACTCATCTGATCAAAGATAGTTTGGAACTGGAAAGTGTCTGGCCCGAACTTTTCATTGAGTTTCGCCTTAATTCGTTCGTCGTTCATCGTCCAGCCACCTTAATCCTTCCAACTCTAGGATTCCGGATCGACTGTTCTTTCATAACCTTGGCATGAAGTTGAAGTATACCGTCAAGAAGAGCTTCAGGCCTGGGGGGACATCCTGGTATATAAACGTCAACAGGTAAATGACGATCAATGCCCTGAACGACCGCATAATTCTTGTATATACCACCGGAACAGGCGCAAGCTCCCATAGCCACCACCCATTTAGGCTCAGCCATCTGCTCGTAAATGCGAAGAACCGCCGGTAGCATCTTCTTGGACGCGGTTCCTGAAACTATCATCAGATCCGCGTGCCTAGGTGAAGGGCGGGCGACCTCCATGCCGAAACGCGCCAGATCATAACGACTTACAAATGTCGCTATCATTTCCAGAGCACAGCAGGCCAAGCCAAATCCGAGCGGCCACATGGACGATTTTCTCGCCCAATTTACGAACCATTCGAGATTCGTTACATGAACAGTGTTATCGAGGTGATTTTCTATTCCCATTCAAGAGCACCTTTTTTCCAGACGTAGACTAAACCAACCAAGAGAACAGCGACAAACAAAAGCATCTCTACAAAACCAAAAAACATTAGTTTATCGAATATTTTTGCCCACGGGAATAAGAATATAAGTTCTATGTCAAAAACAATAAATAGCATGCCGATAATGAAAAAACGAACAGAAAAGCGCTGTCTCGCTCCACCAATCGGGTCCATCCCGCACTCATAGGGCATGAGTTTAACAGGAGTAGGAGTACGTTTAGCTAAGACGGTTGACAGAACTATAATAGCCGAACCGATGAATGCGGCGACTAAAATGATAACCAGAATTGGAACGTAACTCTCAATCATCCGACTTCTCCGTTCAAAGCCGATTCCCCCATGGAGTTTAAACAAATTTTCTAAGCTTATCAGCCTGTTTTGATACGCATTTTGATTCATGATGAATCAGACGTTGAATGGCTGAACTTTAGTTTATTGAGATTGTGTAGTCAAGCTTTTTGTAATCACGTTTTTGGAGCAATGACCTCCGGACCAAAATTGAAAACCATTTCAAGTCTGGTGCCTTGGCCCGGCTCAGAAGTGATCTTCATAAGATCTGAAACCCTTCTTATATTTGCCAAACCCATTCCGGCCCCAAACCCCATATCTCGAATCCACTCAGGCGCTGTGGAGAAGCCAGGTTGAAGCACCTGTTTAAGGTCCCCTATGCCCGGACCATGATCAACCGCGGAAATATTCACGCGGGCCTTTCGCGCTTCAACGACTATTTCTCCGCCAATATCAGTATGAATCACTAGATTCATCTCCGCCTCATATACAGCGACTCCGATCCGACGAACAATCTGGGGACGGACAACCAACCGCTGTAGAGATCTTTTGATAAGACTTGAAGCTTTTCCGGCGTTGTCAAAATCTCTCTCGTTTACAAAATATCTCAAAGTCAAACTCGTATCATCTGATGATATATCCTGGAATATATGGCTTGCTCTGTAAGTATATAGTTTCTCAGCTTCGCTTTTCTGAAAACTCTTGTCCATCTGGAGAAGAAGCGATTTCATGAGTGTGCCGGTAGTGACTATACCAACCAGCTTTCCATCATGGTCCACAACGGGGAGCCTACTAAAACCTCTAGGTCCAAGGCTGTTGACTACGTCAGCCACCATGGCGTCCTTAAGAACCGTTACCACTTCGGTAGTCATGATCTGAGTAACTGAGGCGTGAAGTCCGGGACCTTCCATAGAACGGATCACATCCGTCATTGTCACTATCCCGATTACGTGGCCGTCTTTGACAACTGGAGCGCCGGATATACGTTTGTCGCGCATCAGATCTTTGACCTGAGACATGGTCATGGAAGGGCTCACAACAATCACATTTACCGCCATGACCGACTCTACCCGCGTCGTGTAGATCAGTTCTTGAACCTTTGTGATTTCCTGAATAGACATATCACCACGAATCGTTCTCTATTTTCACCAGACCAAGGCCGGGAAGCCCCCCTTTATACAGTCTGCCACACGCCTCATACATCGTATAACCGGTTCGCATCAGTGTTATCCCCAAATCGCGCGCCAGATCAAGGGTTTCAGGAGGAGGAGTCTTGTCCCGAACGATAACGATTACGTTAATTCCGGCCATCTCGGCCGTACGCACGACCTGAGGATTGGTCAGACCTGTGAGCAGAGCCATGCCTTCTGACCCGAACGCCAGGACATCACTCATGAGATCAGCGGCTCCCCCAATGGGTAATTCTTCATCCGGGCCGTGATTCTCAACAAGGACCTTCCCCTGCAGTATTTCGATCATTTCCCGGATCTTCATGAACTCTCCATCATGGAATACGGTAACAAAGCGAATAATTGAAACATTCCGGCGTGATATTGTCAAGATCCAAAACAGATTTAAAACAGGTCAAAAACTCAATTCCTCTGCTTTCCTTGGAAGGTTGTTCCAACCCCCGTTCATTATCCTCTACTTTATGCTGGACTCTTGGGTCGAAATCTCAAAGATTATATAAACGCGCTTGTTTGATATGAATCGTCTTGCTAAGCTGAGTTAAACGACTCCACTTACAAATAAATCGAGTTTTTGATCGCCTTTCGAAAGAGGGATGTTTGACCATGTCAGAAAAAATTAATGGAAACTTCCATTGCAATCGCTTTAAGGGAAAGGTTGGTATTGTTACAGGGGCGGGTCAAGGTATAGGTCGCGCCGTGTCGCTAAGACTAGCGAGCGAGGGGGCATTTGTCGGGGTCCTTGATTGGAATATTAGCTCTGCCGAGGAAACTATCGAACTGATTCAAAACGCTGGAGGCTCTGGCCTCGCCCTTCAGGCCGACGTATCGAACCCTCAGCAGGTTCATGATTGCATTCAGAAAATGTCTTCAATCCTTAACAGGTTGGATATACTTGTGAATAACGCTGGGCTCGACCGGCCCGGAGGGTTCTTGAAACTTTCTGACAAGAGTTTTCTGGACGTATTTAGTGTTCACATAATGGGTACGGTTAATTGCGTAAAGGAATGTGTCCCTTTAATGATTAGGCAGGGTGACGGACGCATCGTAAATCTCTCATCGATTTATGGAAAAGTTGGGACAAAAGGGGAATCGCCATATTGCACTGCAAAGGCTGGTCTCGTAGGACTCACCAAAGCGCTTGCAAGAGAATTCGCGTCTCAAGGGATACGAGTCAACGCAGTAATGCCGGGCTTGACGGCAACACCGACAATCAGGGACATGATGAGCCCGAAATATCAGGAAGCTTTCATCCGAGAAACCCCCATGGGACGTATGGCCGACCCCGATGAGATCGCAGCGCCAATATCTTTCCTGTTGTCCGATGAGGCCGGGTTTATAACTGGAGCGGTTCTGGAAGTCACAGGTGGTTGGGGCATGTGACCCAATGATTTTGAGCTAATTCACTGATAAGGATCCTGATCAGTTAACATATATCGTTTTTTCATGGGAATAAATACGAATTGTTTTTCCGGGTTTTGTTCAGTTCATGCAATAAGGCGCCGGGTGCAAATCGGTCTGTGCAAATTTTAGCTGAAGATAGTCAAAGACACCCAGATCCAAATCCGGTATTTTTTTGAATTCAGGGTCCAACGTATCTTTGTTACGGAATCTTTGAATTGAATAGCATGTAATATCGCCTAGTTGGTCCTTGATTAGCTGGAGTTCTTGTTCGCCTATGAACCCAGGAATCACTGTGGTCCTGAAAAAAACAACGATATCCGATTTTTTCAGAATCTCAATACTCTTACTTATGCTTCCCATGTTGACTGAAACGCCCGCCAATTTTGAGTACAGAAGGGGGTCCAAAGGCGCTTTGATATCCATCGAAACGGCGCTGATCAAGTCCTCTTTAAGCAGGCGCTCCAGCATCCGTGGGTTCGAGCCGTTTGTATCGAGTTTCACTGACAGCCTAAGATCCTTAAACCTCTCCAGAAGGCGCGGTAGCCCCTCGTGGCAAGTCGGTTCTCCTCCTGTAACAGTGATCCCGTCGATCCACTTCGCCCTCTCCTTAAGAAAGCTGATAACGTAATCCAAAGATTGATCCGGAAGCTTTTCAGGAGAAAGCGCCAATTCATGGTTGTGGCAGAAAGGACACCGAAAAGGGCACCCACCGAGAAAAATGACCGAGGAAACCTTTCCGGGCCAATCTAACATGGACAACGGCAAAAACCCTTTTATTTTCGGGATGTTCATTGTTCCCACCAGTTCAACATTTGTTCCATAGAACTGCGCCTATCCTGAGCAACCAAACAAGAATCAAACTTCCGGCTTTGCTTCATCTTCGCTTAAACAGGAGAAATCACACATTCAAATTGACAAGGTAATTTCTTATTTCTCCAACACTCGTAATAACGGCACTGTCATCTGAAACCAATATGGGTAGCTTCTTTTCTGAAAGAGCCACACACTCGTAGTAGGCTAGAAGGGCAAGGGCCTCCGAATTTTGAGAATCGAGTTGCATGACCTTGACGTCAGATAACTTCTCGAGGTCAACCTGGTCCTTAACCCAATCACATTTACCGCATCCCTGTTTCGTAAATAAATATGTCAAAACTAGCCTCCTACTTTGGCAGAGTGAGGCCGCCCCAGTGGCGGCCCCAGGTTGTTATTAGGGTGAAAACTCACTTTTTGAAATGACTCTAGATGCGCTTCGTGATCGTTAAGAATCATTTCAGAATGGTGTTTTTGTACCTATCTTTAAGTTCTCCCCTCTTACCCTTGTTCCAGCTCGACACCTTGGTGAAGTATCCAGTGATACGGGTAATCTGTTCCACCTTTGTCGACTGACAGTACTGGCAAGAATCATGAAGCCCTCTGGTAGTTCGTCCGCAGGAAACACAGGTGGTAAGTTCCGGAGAAAACGCGACCTGATCGTTCTGGGTATTTCTGAATATCTTGATCACAAAGTTGGCCAGAGAGTCCGGATTGGGCCTTGTTTCACCCAGCCAGATATGAGTCAAAGATCCTGCTTCGATCAATGGATGAAACAGCCCTTCTCTCTTTACTCTGGCTATGGCGTCTAAAGGCGCCGAAACATTGAATAGAGTGGAGTTGGTATAGTAAATTTCTTCGGTGCTCAAATTTCCCTTCACCACTGATTCAGCCTCGCGAAATTGCTTCATGTCAAGTTTAGCGAACCTGTAAGCTGTGCTTTCGGCAGGAGTCTGCTCGAGTACAAACCTCATGTTGTGTTTCCTGCCAAGCCTGGCGGAAGTGAGATTCATGTGGGCGATGACTTTCAAACCGAACTTGAGAGCAGCTTCACTTTCATGCAATTCTTCCCCAGTGTGAAACTGAACCATCTCGTTCAATCCCACCATACCAATCAAGTAGGTTACCCTTCGCATTCTCAAGTAAGGCTCCTCGTCCCTATCCATTGTTAACAAGGCCAGCGGACCGGTTTCACCCAAAGCCAACAGTCTTTCGATAAATCGCTTTTTCTCCATGTGAGCTTCTGCGGCAATACAGATTCTCTCAGTCAAAATAGAAAACAGTTTAGAATCATCGCCTTTGGCCTCATAGGCAATCCGCGGAAGATTCACAGTCACATTCTGCATCGCTGAGTATCGCATCTTCCAGGGCTGTTTAGCGTCATCAAGATCGCTTTTTTCCAGCTTGAAGGATAGGCGGCAGCATTCTGAAATTTTAGCCGTTTCTCCCCGATCAAAAACGAAATACGTGTTGCCTTTTTCGGACGCTATGTCACAGATGTGGCGTAAGAAAGCTTCATGGCCAGGAGTCAAAAAGAATTTCTCGGTTATGTGAACCAAAGGTTTTGGAAAAAAGAAAGGTCTTCCCGCGCCGTCACCTTCTCGATATACGTCAAATAGCGTCCACACAAATTTTTGCGCTTCCGGTAAATAGTCCGCGTAAGTAAGACCGGTGAACACCCCACCTGGTCCAATCGCAGGAACGTTCTCAAAGTGTTTGGGAATCTCCCAATACAGATTAATGTCTGTAAAGATGGCCTGTCCACCTCGAGCTACTGCCTGCTGAGAAAATTCAAAAATCAACATTTGAGCCAGTTGTCGGACTTCACTGTCGTCAAGCCCCCTCAAGTAAGGAGCGAAAAACAGGTTCACGGCGTCCCAGCCTATAGCTCCGGCAAAATGACTTTGAAGAGCCGCCGCGAATTTCACCATGTGGGCTAAAAGAACTTCAGGGTGCTTCGCCGGGTTGGCCATGGCCAGAGAATTCGGCAAATTGAGGCCGAATTTCTTAATATACTCAAGGGATTGACCTGAACAGTATGGCCTATCGATAAAACCAAGGTCATGAAGATGAATATCCCCACGCATGTGGGCGTCTCCGACCGTCTGATCGAATACCGTCAACAACGCATACTCTTTTTTTATGTTCTCGGCCAAAGTCAGGTTTGTGGCCTCAGGGCCATGGGGTACATTTGCATTTTCCTTGTTGGGCCGTGTGATAAGCTCATCTACATCATAAAGTGGAGATCCCAATCTCGTGTGGAGTCTGCGGGCCGATTCCAAACCGCGCTCAAGCAATTTTGCGTTAACCATTTCACGGACAAGAGGAGCGGTTATAACCTTAATTCCACTTCTCTTGATATCGTTTTCAACTTCGAGGCTGATCTCTTCCGCAGTGCCACCGTCAATAAACGTCTCTTTCAGCAGAGCGTCAACTATCCGAGTCGTATCCCACCCATCCATGGCCTCGCTTGAGGTCCTAACAAAGAGGGCCATGTCAGTGGTTTCGTATCTTTTTTGCGCATCTTTTCTGAATTCATTCAATTCCGCCACGCTAGCCATATGATTCCCCTTTCTTGGGTAAATTATGTAACCAATTAATAGAGTAATAATAATTTGTTATAACGGGTTTATATCTCTAGAAACCTATCCCTTGATTAGCTTGCTAAAATCGCAAGCTAATCAACGATGGTTACCTACTCCTATGTTTTCAACGAAAATACTTCGAAAGCTGATAGTGACTCGAGAAAACTACCGGAACCTGTTGAAACCAAACCGGTAGAAGCGCTGCATTCATCCACCAAAACAGCTCATTTTGTGGAGCTAACTCTTATTACCACAACATATAGTGTGTCAAGAACAAAATCAGGAAGTTTAAGTCCGCGAGACCTAGGTGGGTGATATTCCAGCCGATATTTTTTTTGTCAAGCAAGTTAACCTAATACGCATATCATATTGATTTTACTAATTCTTAAACTACGAGTGATTGTCAGCTTTCAGCCCATGAGGCGCGTTTTAGACCTTTTTGAAATCCAAAAGTCACCAGGAACGTATATGGGACGAAAAGCTCACTCCAAACAGGAAGATACTAATTAACCTTCTGATAACAGTGAGTTATCTATACTGATTCAGATTGAGTCATGGACTCTCGTGCCTGCAAAAGGCGTTTCATCGGATTGGACATATCTCAAAGACAATCAACCAAATAAAGTCATAATATTTTAACGCATAGTCATTTATACATAATCTATTACTTTAATTATTATAGATAACATTCTGTTGACACACGGTATTTGTTATGCTATGCCCCTCCTATCGATCGGGGAGGAGGGAGCATTCAACCCACCCGTCAAATTCCAATTTTTCAATAGACCCTCCGTCAGGGTGGTCTGGCGAAAGGAGACATTCTCATGTTAAAAAAATTGTCATTTACCGCGGTCATCCTGATATTGACGGCGTCGTGGGTTTGCGCCGGGAATCTCGGAGCGCTAGCGAACGCGGCGGCGAGTCAGGCGTCGACTCCCCTGTATCTGAAACCTGGCGCGGTAGTCAAAGCAGAGTACAAATCCGGACTTAAGACCATTGTAGATGAGGATACGCAGTCAATAAACCTAAAGGCCGAAAATGTGGCTGCAAACTCCGATCAACGTGTGAGCGCTCGTCCAGCGATCGCGTTCAAGCCCAAATCAAGCGCAGCTATGGCGCCTCCGCCTCGTGTCGAAGCAGTTGGACTTGGAACTTCCGGTCTTGTCGCCGAAGCGAGACAGGATTCCATGGACCTGGAAGGCGATCTGGAAAAAGACTTGGTGCTTTCTCCGCCTCCACAAAAGTCTGAGCCAACGAAGGAGATTGAGGCCAAGCCTGTGGTGACAGAGGCTAAACCCGTTAAAGAAAAAGTGACGGCAGTCGCGGAACCAAAGAAGACTTCCAAAAAACCTGCCGCGACAAAGATAAGGAAAGTTTCGCCAGGACCTCAATACGCAGTTTCGCCTAAACCAATTCGTAAGGTTCATCCATTGACCCAGAATTCCTGGAGACTCCCGGCAGGAACATATGAAAACCGTAATTTCCCGACATCACCTACAATCTGCGCCCCTTCCCGTTTCAATGCGTCTACAAACGCCCCCAACGGGATGATGCCGTCCCATTATGTCACATCAGCTCCTCGGCCTTCGCTCGGAGCGCCTAATATGGGTGACAGGATTGTAAGAGATGGCGTCACGATAAAACTAGCCCCTGCAAGCGCTCCTGTTACAGCGCCGTCGCCCTACCCATCAGACCAAAGAGACGATGCGTCAGGGGCTGATTTGCTGTCAACAGCAGTCGAAATTATCGGGCTGCCATTCGCTTTCATAAGCTCACTTTTTTAGTCCCATCGCTATCTGAAAAAAAAAGGACGTCGCCCTAAGTGGGACCGACGTCCTTATCGTTTTTTCCCGAGTTTAAAAGATTTACCTAGTTCTAAACCCGGATCCCATAGGTGGATTCCATGGACTTGATTAACAAAGCCAGAGTCTCATTCACAGGGGCCTCCAGTCCAAGAGCTTTTGCTTGCGAGGCCACAGCTCCGTTTATAAAGTCAATCTCTGTTCTTCTACAAGCCATGACGTCCTGGAACATAGAATTCAAGTTTCCAGCCGTCCCCTCACAAACTTTGATCACTTGATCCTCAGGATCATCATAAATCAAATTGATCCCTTTAGCGTTCGCTAGGTTTACACATTCGTGAACAATCCTTCTTATCAAAGTTCGTCCTTCGTCAGTAATCGGCAAGTCGCCGTTACGGAGCCGAAGCAATGTTCCGGGAGCATTAATGGACGCGTTTATGATCAGTTTCGACCAAACCGAACCTAGGGCGTTATCGACAACATCAACCGGCCCTCCGTTCATCATTTGAAGAGCGCGTCCTACCGCAACCGCCCGATCTGAGAGTCGACCATCTACTTCACCGATATGTGTGGGACCGAATCCAGTATGCCGAACCATACCCAATCCGAGCGTCATTGCCCCCATTGTAGTAACGCCTATCAAGACTTGGCCTGGGAAAGCCTGATTTAGTATCTCGAAATTTCCAACTCCATTTTGAACCGTTATAATGGCGCTTTGGTCGGATATCAGTTTGCCTATAGTTTGACAGGCGGCCCGAGTGTCGTAGGATTTCACCAATACTATAACAAGATCCGCCTTCTCCAGCTCGACGGTGTCTACGGAAATTCTAGGCTTAACGAGTCGATCGCCAGAAACTCCCTCAATCCATATGCCATTTTCCCTCACATGATCGACTTCATCTTGGTTCCGTTCTATGAGCATCGGGTCCAGCCCGGCTTCCCACAGCAACGAACCCATTACCGACCCAAGAGAGCCAGCTCCTATTATTGCGATTTTCATACAATAAATCCCATTTAATTGAATTACTCTTGTTTGCGGTGTCCTAGCTATGCCGGGTCGATATTCCGCTAGACAGGTCAATCGACCTTGGACACGTCCAAGGGGCTATTATTTGTAGAGACGGTCAAGTTCCTCAGCCACTTCCTTTGGCATTGAATAGCAGTGTTCTGTTGCTGGAAACTGTCCTTCCGTGACATCCTTTTTGAATTCTTCAAGAGCTTCAATGATTTGATTTCCAATCTCCCTGTACCTCTTCACAAACTTAGGAGTGTACCGATCGAACATCCCAATCATGTCATGAATAACCAAAACTTGTCCGTCACAGTGCGGTCCAGCTCCTATGCCAAATGTTGGGACAGATGACTGTCTGGTGATTATTTCCGCCAGTTCGGCAGGCACACCCTCCATGAGGAGACTCGTCACTCCTGCTTCTTCAAGAATTCGGGCGTCTTCAATGAGTCTTTGGGCTGTCTTTAAATCTCTTCCCTGGGCCTTGAATCCTCCCAACTGGGCCGCCGCCTGAGGAGTAAGACCAATGTGTCCCATAACAGGTATGGTAGCATCGGTAAGACTTCTAACAGTTTCAGCCATCTCTCTACCGCCCTCAAGTTTCACTCCGTCGCATCCGGCTTCGGCCATAAACCTGCCGGCGTTTCTGATCGCTTCGGACTTCGATATCTGGTAGCTCATATATGGCATGTCACCTACTAGATATACATCAGGGGCGCCCAACCGAACGGCCTGCACATGTGGCATCATTAAATCCATGGTCACAGGCAGTGTAGAGTTATAACCTAGAACTACCATACCCATTGAATCGCCAACGAGGACAACATCTATCCCTGCTTTTTGCTCAAAAATTGCGAAAGGATAATCATAGGCCGTGAGAAAAGTCATCTTTTCGCCTTTGGCCTTTTTTTCTCTCAGTGTGTTAATCGTAATTTTCGCCATAGTCCCTCCGTTTCAAGGACTTCTTCTAAATTTAATTTGATCACGAATGATGTCCGCCTCCGGCAGTGACTCCCGACTTGGATAACATTCTACAATTCAAAAATTTTTGCAGAAACCTATTTGTAAGTCAATGACTGAATGGCGCCGTGTCGGACGGATGCAAAAACGGCGTGTAAAGCATTAGCGATGGAAATTCGATGGGTAAAGTGACAAACATGACTTTTTGGCGCGAATTTAGATAAGGTTCTTAATCCGCGCCAAAAGAGTCTACATAACGAATGATGATTTCTAGGCCTGGCACTCCCCGCGCCAAGCGCATTCTAGTTCACCACAATCTTTGATGCCCTTAAAACATGGGGCGTTACCTTCAGCCTGCTGTATTTGCCGGATCAACCCATCCTTTTTGAATCTCGTGTAATTCTTGACACCCAAGTCTCTGGCTTTTGTCCTGATCTCTCGTAAAGTCATTATAATTCTCTCCTGACTGAAAGACGTCAGCTATCGGACTATCCGAATACTAATAAGATCAATTCAAAAAATCTACATTTTTACTACTACTATATAAACCAATTACACAACACATTTCGCGTTGTGATCCAACGCATTCAGTTTATCGTATTCTGTTCTAAATCGAAACACTATTTCTTTAGATGCGTTTTTATGAACTGCACTATGTCATCTGTCCTCGTCCCAGGTCCAAAAATCTCCGAGATTCCGGCTTTCTTGAGAGCTTCAATATCTTCTTCAGGCACAATACCGCCCCCCAGAATCAAAACATCCTCCACTTTCTGATCTCTAAAGAGATTGGCGATACGTGGAAAAAGATAATCATGAGCCCCCGACAGGGAACTTAGACACAAAGCGTCCGCATCCTCTTGCACGCAGGTCTTGAAAATAGCTTCCGGAGTCTGACGCAAACCAGTGTAAATGACTTCCATACCCGCGTCCCTAAGCGCTCGCGCTACAACCTTGGCCCCACGATCGTGCCCGTCCAGACCTGGTTTAGCCACGACGACTCTAATTTTTTTTTCCATATAGACACCTCTAAGAAACTGTAGCAATCACAATGGTATATTACCGTGTTTTCTTTTGGGTTCTTCCTCGACCTTGTTTTCCAGTTGGGCAAAAGCCTTTATTAGAGTCGCCCTTGTATCTCTCGGGAAAATTACCTGATCTACAAAGCCAAGTTCCGCCGCTCGATACGGACTCGCAAATTTCTCGATATAGTTCTGGATCAATTCGCCCCGTCTCGCCGCCGGGTCGGGAGAGCTTTCTATTTCTTTTCGGGACAGGATCTGTATAGCGCCTTCAGGTCCCATTACAGCGACTTCAGCGGTAGGATAAGCTAGATTTATGTCAGCGTGAAGGTGCTTGCTTGACATGACCACATACGCTCCTCCGTAAGCCTTCCTGGTTATAAGAGTGACTTTGGGCACCGTAGCTTCTGCGTAAGCGTACAGTATCTTCGCTCCATGTTTAATTATGCCCCCATGTTCCTGTTGCGTGCCGGGCAGGTATCCAGGAACATCAAGCAAGGTCCACAATGGAATATTGAATGAATCGCAGAACCTTACAAACCTGGCGCATTTTACCGAAGCTTCGGTGTCCAGGCATCCGGCAAGCCAATTGGGTTGGTTCGCCACTATACCGACAGTCTTGCCACCAAGACGACCAAAACCAGTGATAAGATTTCGAGCATAATGAGCGTGAACTTCGAGGAACTTCTTATCATCCAGAGTTGGCATGATAATTTTTTTCATGTCATAAGGTCGTCTGGAATTCTCAGGTATGACAGTATCTAATTCAGGAACTTCGCGATCAAACGGGTCATCGGAACCTACATTTGGAACTTTTTTCCTGTTGCTGTCGGGGATGAAAGAATGGAGTTCCCGGACCTTGTCAAGAGTTTCCGACTCCGTGGGAAAATGAAAATGGCAAACCCCTGAAACCCTTCCATGAACCTTGGCCCCGCCGAGACTCTCCGAATCGATTTCTTCGCTTGTCACCTGTTTGATGACTTGCGGCCCCGTAATAAACATGTAGCTCGTTTTTTCAGTCATGAAGATGAAGTCGGTAACGGCTGGAGAGTAAACGGCTCCGCCCGCGCACGGCCCCATAATTACTGAAATCTGAGGTATGACTCCCGATGCTCTGACATTTCTGTAGAATACCTCTCCGTAGCCGCCAAGGCTTTCGACGCCCTCCTGGATTCTGGCCCCTCCGGAATCATTGATGCCGATTAATGGGAAACCGTTTCTATAAGCCAGGTCCATAACCTTGCATATTTTTTGCGCGTGAGTGAATGACAGGCTACCGCCGAAAACTGTAAAGTCCTGAGCAAAAACGTACACTCCTCTTCCGTTAATTCGACCGAATCCGGTGACCACTCCTTCTCCTGGAATGTGGGTCCTTTCCATTCCAAAATCTACGCAACGGTGTACCACGAATTTGTCGATTTCTTCAAATGATCCTTCATCAACAAGTTGAAGAACCCGTTCTCGCGCCGTCATCTTTCCTGCTTTATGATGTTTAGCGGTTTTTTCAGGGCCCCCTGCCTTGTCCGCTTCTTCGAGTCTTTTTTCAAGTTCCCGGAATTTTTGATCTAAAAGTGACATAAACAGCTCCTCTGGACTCTTTAAATATGCTAAATTCAGGAAAGGACTTCCCTAACAACCTGACCAACCCTGGTAAGATTTTCCACAACCGACACTCCAGCGTCGGCGAGCGCTTTGATCTTGCCCTGTGCGGTACCGGATCCCCCTGAAATTATGGCCCCAGCGTGTCCCATCCTTTTTCCCGGTGGGGCAAGTCGTCCCGCCACATAGGCTACCACAGGTTTATTGAATTCAGTCTTTATAAACTCAGCAGCCCGTTCTTCAGCCGTTCCTCCGATCTCTCCAATGAGAACAACTGCTTCGGTCTTGGGATCACTGTTGAACATTTTGAGACAATCGACAAAACTAAGTCCCACTACGGGGTCTCCACCCAGTCCCAAACATGTGCTTTGCCCCATCCCGGCTTTTGTCAATTGATCAACCACCTCATAAGTGAGAGTACCAGACCTGGAAATAACTCCCACCGGCCCCGGTGAATGAATATAACCCGGCATTATTCCAACCTTGCATTTTTCAGTCGGGCAAATTATTCCGGGAGTGTTTGGCCCAATCAGCACTTTACCTTTCTCTTTCACGGTATAAAGGGCTGAAGCGGTGTCGAGTGGCGGAATACCTTCCGTTATGCAAACAATAACATCTATACCCGCTTCCACTGCCTCCAATATCGGATCCTTCGCCCCAGCGGCTGGTATAAAGATCAGAGATACATTGGCTCCAGTTTCCTGGACAGCTCGCTCGACCGTATTAAATACTGGTATGCCGTCTACAAACGTCCCCTGTTTGCCTGGGGTTACTCCTCCCACCATATTCGCCCCGTAATCCCTGCAAGCTATAGAGTGAAAAGTACCATTACGACCGGTTATACCTTGGCAGATGACTCGAGAATCTCTATTTACAAGGATGGCCATTGTAGCTCTCCATTTATTAACTTACGTTGAGTTCTTTGGCTTTAGCCACCACCAATCTCGCGGCTTCATCCAGAGAAGGAATCATCTCGATCGGCAAACCGGAATCCAGAAATAGTTTCCGGCCTAACTCTATGTTGGTGCCTTCAATCCGGGCAATTACAGGCAGTTTTAAACCTCTTTGATTGATCGCCTTAATCACTCCGCGAGCGAGGACATCACATCTCAGGATTCCACCGAATATATTTATGAAAACCACTTTCACCCTCTTATCATCGAGAAGAAGGTTCGTAGCGTCCGCTACAACCTGCTCGCTAGCTCCGCCCCCAACATCCAGGAAATTCGCAGGCGCCCCTCCATGAATAGAGATGAGGTCCAAGGTAGCCATTGCCAAGCCGGCGCCGTTGACCATACACCCTATATCACCTTCCAGTTTTATGTAACTTAGTCCTGCCTGACGAGCCGAAAGCTCAACCGGGTCCTCCTGCGATCGATCACGAAGTTCAGCCATTGCGGATCTCCGAAACAAGGCATGGTCGTCCAGGTTAATTTTGGCGTCCAAAGCCAGGACTGTCTCTCCAGATATCACAAGAGGGTTTATCTCTACGAGGGTGCAGTCATATCCGATAAAGATTTCATAAAGGGCTGTTACCGCTTTAGCTATTTGGTTCGCAACCAAATTTTTGCTGGTCAGCTTATAAGCCAGCCCACGAGCCTGAAACGGGCACAGGCCTCTCAGGGGATGAGCCTTGACCGTAAAAATCTTCTCAGGAGATTCCCTTGCTATTGTCTCTATATCCATGCCACCGGCAGGGCTGGCCATTATAGTGACATGTCCATCGTTTCTGTCCAGCACCACTCCCAAATACATTTCCTCATCTATATGAGGCGCATCCTCTACAAGGAGAGCGCTGACGGGCTTTCCTTGAGGCCCAGTCTGATTCGTTACAAGAGTCATTTCTAGAATTCTACGAGCTTCCGACCTGATATCCTCATCAATTGACATTACAGCCACTCCGCCGGCTTTTCCACGGCCCCCGGAATGAGCTTGAGCTTTTAGAACCACTTTGTCGGACTTAAGATTTCTGGCGGCCACCAAGGCTTCTAGGGCATCATATACCACCGTCCCTCGCGGCACACTCACACCCTTTTCCATCAAAATTCTCTTTGACTGGAATTCGTGCAGGTTCATTGTAGAACTGCCCCCGGCGTTTTTTTTATTCCACTGCCTGCGTCATTTGCCTCAACTCCTGACGCAATAGTTCAACATAAACAAGTAAAGATCTGTTTAAGGATTAATAGGCGGTTGCATTGAATTTACCCTTAGACGTCCGGCTTTGCAAGCTAAAAGTTCCGGGAATATACAGCCATTCGGATATGATATAAATATCGGTGAATATACTATGTTATGGCAATTTACTCTTATATTATTTGATATTTAGTCTATTTCATGTTACAATTACGTTGCATATTATTATAGCTAAATGAATCTTCATATTATTATCGCAGAATTGATCTGTGACGACCAATTCATTCAACGATGTGAACCGTACATTCAAAATGAAATCGAACATCAGCGAAGCATGAGTAATCCAATGAATAACTTCCTCATTTTTCAGATTGATGATCAACGCTTCGCCCTAACACTTTCGGATGTAGAAAGAGTCGTACGGGCAGTGGAAGTTACACCTTTGCCTTCAGCGGAGCGATACATCCTTGGTCTTGTAGATGTACAGGGCCCTGTGCTGATGGTAGTAAATTCACGAAAGGTCCTCGGAATCCCGGAAAAAGAAGTCGAGCTGTCTGATCAATTTATAATAGTGAAAACCTCTCTCAACAGGGTGATATTGGTCGCTGACTCTGTAATAGGTGTAGTCCCTCTGGCGGTGCAGGATTTACCATCCGAAAAACGCTATCTGGAGGAAAACAACTACATAGACTTTGCGGCAAGATTTGACGATTCCATAGTTCTTGTCATAAATCTTGACAAATTGATAGCTCAGTGTGGTCCTTCCAAGACCGCGGTCCCCGCCTTGGCGCTGGACAAGAACAAATTCCCGTCGTGACTGATTCAGAATTAAAGACATTTTGCGATTTCGTTCGGAACCAAATGGGGCTGGATTTTCAAGAAAAGAATTGGGGTTCGCTGAGGAGAACATTGTCCCGGGCTGCTATGAGTCACGGATTTGAATCTCCAGCAGACTTCGCAAATTGGATCAGAAACTCCTCTGAGGCTCACAAAAGCATCGATATACTAGCTAGCCTTCTTACAATAGGAGAAACGTTTTTCTTCAGAGACATGAAGGCCTTTGAGGCTATAGAGTCGACAATCATTCCACAACTCATAGAATCCAAGGCAGAACCGAACAAGACGTTGAAAATATGGAGCGCTGGTTGTTCCAGCGGTGAAGAGCCCTATTCAATCGCAATTCTCCTAAAAAGAAAATCCCTGACCAGACCTGACTTGTCCATACGAATTCTGGGAACCGATATCAACAATGAATCGCTCAAGAAGGCTCAAAAAGGAGTTTACAAAGAGTGGTCGTTTCGCGGGGCCCCAGATTGGCTGAAAAGGGACTATTTTTCCAAAATTGGCTCCGGGTATCTCTTGAATCCGCTAACAAGAGCCATGGTTGATTTTCGCAGACTCAATCTAGTGTCTTTTGACTACACATCAATCTTGCAAGAATTTGGAACTTTCGATTTGATTCTCTGCCGAAATACTCTAATGTATTTCACCCCTCTGATTCGAAACACAATACTGGAAAATATTCTGTTGTGGCTTAATGAAGGAGGATGGCTGATCCTTAGCCCCAGCGAAGTTCCACATATTGTTCACCGGAAGCTACAGGTAGTTACATTTCCAGGAGCGATTTGTTTCCGCAGACAGACGAGGGAAAAGATACCCTCGCATCGAAGCGTCCAACTAATTTCCAAACCCGTCGCTATTCGGACATCTTCAAAAGATAATAACCGGTGGATTATAGACCGGTTGATGAAAGAAAAAGCTCCCAAAACCAAATCTTCAGAGGCCTCCACCCCTGTTTTCCCCGAATCGGACAAAAACCATCCAGACAATCTCGAAGAATGCATCGCTGCTGCTATGGAAGCTTTTGACAAATCCGACTACCTAAAGATAGTAACAATACTTAAACAATCCCCTGCAGTAGGTGAATCCAAATCCGAGATTCACGGTCAGAGTCAATATCTATTAGCCAAAGCGTACGCAAACCTGGGAATGCTTGTAGAGGCCCAAAACACCATTGAGCAAGCCATAAAGGCTGACAAGATTAATGTCACCTATCACCACATGTATGCTTCAATATTGCAAGCTGCCAATTTGACTCAAGAAGCCTCTGAACGGCTCCAAAAAGTTCTTTTTCTTGATCCGGATCATATCATGGCCAATGTAACACTTGGGACCATTCACAAAAAACTTAACAATAATACTGAAGCGCTCAGACACATGAGAAACGCTATGAACCTTTTAAAAAGATTGTCTCCTGAAGATGTGGTTCCGGATTCAGACGGTGAAACAGCAGCCCATCTTGAACAGATGGTGAAATCGACAATGGACGGTATTGGAGCATAGCTTTGAAGAGGCTTTAACAATGCTCCAGAATTTTCACGTTAGGAGATTTAGGGACAATGAATGGATCTGGCAAGAAAATTCAATCATCTTTTCCCAAAATGTCGCTCGATAAAATCCAGGTATTTCATGACAGGGCGGTTGCCTTAGCTAGGAAACCAGAAAACCCTTCTTCGGAATTAGAAACCATTGAGGTTCTAGTTTTTGGGATCGGATCGGAAAAATACGCTGTAGGATCGGAAACAGTAAGAGAAGTTTGCCCATTTAAACAGATAACTCGTGTTCCATGTGCGCCAAAATTTGTAAAAGGGATCATAAACCTTCGCGGACAGATATTTTCAGTCATTGACCTCAGAAGTTTGTTTGGTCTGCCGAATCCGGAATCACTGGAGGATGGAAAGGTCGTAATCATAGGACTGGGCAATATGGAGGTCGGCATCCTCGCCGACGACGTATTGGGAGTCAGACATTTTCCTATTGCAGAAATTCAGCGAGACTTGCCAACTCTGAGAGGAATCCAGGAAAAATATCTATACGGACTTACCACCGATCGAATCGTCATTATAAACGTTGAGAATTTACTTATGGATGATTCTATCGTGGTTCATGAAACAATAGGAACCTGACAACGAGACCCGCAACAATTAGCATGGTCTAAAAAGGAGAAACTCCGATGATCAAATTCTTTGCCCGTAGCCTTTTGGCAAAAATGATCCTGCTCTTTCTGGCCGTGTCACTGATTCCGATAGCTTTGGTCGCTACTCTCTCATACTGGAGCGCTATTACAGCGCCAAAAAATTTTGAATTCGAAAAGCTTCATGAGACTGCTGATATGCGTAAGACCGAGATTCTGGACTTCCTAAATCGAACCATGATGGACACCAAGTTCATAGCGTCGTTGGACAACATTGTTGCTGCGGCTAAACAGTTGCAGGACCAGATAGCGAATAGAGCCAAAGGAACTGGACTGCAATCAATGGACTCAGGAGCTTCGCCCGAGGACAACAGAACCTTGAACAGAGACATAGATCCAACATTAAAAAGGTTCATCGAAATTAACGGCAGTCATTCGAGTGGCTATGATGACATATACCTGGTCGACGGAGTATCAGAATCAATTCTTTATTCCCTGCAACGCCGAGCCGACGTGGGAACCAGCCTGAGAAGTGGGCCTTATAGAGACTCAGGGTTGGCGAAGGTTTCAGAACGAGTCACTAGAACCGGAAAACCTGCTACAAACGACTTCACCACATTCGGACCTTCCGCTTCGCAGTTGATGTTCATGGCTGTACCTTGTGTGTTGGACACGAATGGTAATGTTAACGTGATCCTCGTTCTCGGCATAAAACCGAATAGAATCATAAACATCATGAAACAGACTACCGGCGTTGGGACAAGTGGTGAAACACGATTGGTGGGACAAGATCACCTGATGCGTTCCGAATCTCGCCAGCAGTCAGCTTCCTTTTTCATAAAGAAAAAGGATGAGACCAAACCGGCGACATTGGCGCTGAGGGGGGAAAGTGGGGCCATGGTAGCCCCTGACATGCTCGGTGAAACATCTCTGGTATATTATCTCCCCGTATCGATCAACAAAGATGAAAATCTTGGGGCTGACTTCGACTGGGGGATAATAGCCGATATAGATGAGAAAGAAGCTCTGGCCCCGACGCTTTCCCTTGTGTGGCGAATTCTCATGATGGCGCTCGTCATTGGGGCAATAGTTGCGGTACTAGCTTTCTTTGCCGCCCGCGGCGTTTCTAAACCGATCAGAAAAATGGCGGAGCAGGCTTCGAGCATAAGTGATGGGAATCTCACTATTGATGTGACGATCGAGAAACGAAAAGATGAGATTGGTGAACTGACAAGGGCTTTTCATTCTATGGTTGACAATCTCCGTTCGCAGACTCTGGAAATTCTGGATGGCGTGAACATCCTCATGTCCGCGTCTGCAGAGATTTCCTCTACAACTTCAGAACTGGCTGCCAGCGCGTCCGAAACATCTTCCGCCGTTAGCGAGACAATGACAACGGTAGAAGAACTCAAGCAGACGGCAAATCTCTCAAGCGACAAGGCAAGGTCAGTATCCGAACGCTCTCAAACAGCCTTTCAAATAGCTCAGTCCGGCAAGAAAGCAACAGAGGAAACAATCAACAGGATGAGCCATATTAAGGGTCAAATGGAGTCTATCGGAGAAACGGTAGTACGTCTCAGCGAGCAAAGTCTTTCGATTGAAGAGATAATATCCGCTGTAAAAGATTTGGCAGAGCAGTCCAAGCTTCTGGCTGTAAACGCTTCAATTGAGGCAGCCAGAGCAGGCGAACAGGGAAAAGGGTTCGCTGTCGTAGCCCAGGAAATCAAAATACTCGCGGATCAGTCGAGACAGGCTACCGACCAGGTCAGAACCATTTTGGAAGATATCAGGGGTTCAATTAGCGCAGTCGTCATGGCTACTGAACAAGGGAACAGGGCTGTGGACGCCGGATCAAGACAATCTCAGGAGGCCGGGTCAGCAATCGAAGAAGTTACCAAGAGTGTCCATGACGCAGCCCAAGCGTTGACTGTCGTAGTGGCGTCCGGGGAGCAGCAGTCTATCGGCGTGGAGCAGGTTTCCGGAGCCATGGGCAGCATCGACCAGGCCATGAGACAAAATGTCGAAGGAACAAGACAGCTTGAAACTGCGGCGAGAAACCTCGAACAACTAGGTCAAAGACTCAAAGACTTTGTGAACAGATTCAGAGTCTGAGGAAATGGACAATGGACAAGAGTGAAGAGGAATTTCTAGAGAAACTCAAAGCCACGTTTAAACTGGAGGCGGCAGAGCATATCCAGACTATTTCTTCAGGGCTTTTGGATCTGGACAAGGGTCCTGATCCAAAAGAAAAGGCCCTTATACTAGAAACGATTTATCGTGAGGCGCACAGTCTAAAAGGGGCGGCCAGAGCCGTAAGCCTTCGGGATGTAGAGAAAATCTGCCAGTCGATCGAAACCGTTCTTTCCTTATTGAAAAAGGGAGAGATCCAACCGGAAACCTCGATACTCGATAGCGTTCTCGATTCCATCGAAGCCGTATCAAAACTGGTGTCGTCCGACGATGTTTTGCCGATAGGTGATCTGCTTCAAAGACTTGCCAACATAAGTTCCGGAACTGGCCCACATCCCAACAATTTAGATCAGAAACATCTAGAGACACTCTCTAACATAAGACCTTCGGCCCCGACGCCGGAAGCGAAGCCGGTATCACAGGCAGTTCTCCAGAAGGAGGATATTCAACAGCGACAGGTTACCGTTCCTCCCAATGCCATCGAACCAACGAGCAAAACAACAGTCAAACCCAAATCTGAATCCAAAGGCCTTTCACAATCTGAAACTATCAGAATCAAGACATCAAAATTGGATTCTCTTCTCTATCAAGTGGAAGAAATGGTAGCCATCAAGATGGCAGCGAACCAGAGAGTAACAGACATGAGACAGGTCAAAGCAAGTCTGGATTCGTATCGCAAACATTGGAGCAAAACATATCCTGAAGCCCGGATAATGAAGAACATGTTGGAAAGTCCACAATATCGAGACGCTCTTGGCAGTTTCAAATCGCCGCTAGCTAAAATCCTGAGTTACCTTGATTCAAATGAAAAAGCGTTGCGGGCTTTAGATACCAGGATAAAGACACTGACTTCAATGGCGGAAAATGATTCACGTCAGGCCACAACGATGGTGGACGACCTGCTCGATGACATGAAAAGCGTATTGATGTTGCCATCTTCTACCCTCCTTGAGATCGTTCCCCGCCTGGTAAGGGATTTGGCCCGAGATCAGAAAAAATCCATCAAACTTACCCTAGATGGAGGAGACACAGAATTAGACCGTAGAATCCTCGAAGAAATGAAGGATCCTCTGATCCACCTTGTTAGAAATTCTGTAGATCACGGGATGGAAGAACCAAGTGTCCGAACGCACACCGGCAAACCGGCCGAGGGATCTTTGTCAATATCGATTTCCCAACTGGGGGCTAAGAAAGCCCAGATAATAGTTTCAGATGATGGCCAGGGAATAGATGTCGCCAAGGTGAAACAATCTGCCCTACGGAAAAATCTCATATCCGAGCAAGAAATCAGGGGGCTCAGCGATGAAGAAGCCATGTCCCTCATTTTCAGATCGGAAGTTTCTACAAGCCCGATAATAACGGATCTATCAGGACGTGGTCTAGGTTTGGCAATTGTTCGGGAAAAAGTTGACAAACTCGGAGGAACGCTTCAGGTCAATTCAATACTCGGATCTGGAACTACTTTTCGCATCCAGCTTCCAGTGACCCTGGCCACTTTTAGGGGAACTCTTGTAAAGGTGGAGTCGGAAATTTTCGTGATTCCAACTGCAAACGTCCTGAGGGTTGGGCGTGTCAAAAAAGACCTTATTCAGACTGTGGAGAACCGTGACACTATTGAGATGAACGGTCGCGTGCTGTCATTAGTCCGCTTGGCGGACGTTTTGGAAATGGATTCGGAAACAGGCGTCGATGAAGAACTCCAGTTTGTGTCCATATTGGTTCTGGGGGCTTCAGACCAACAAATAGCATACAGTGTTGATGCGATCCTAAATGAGCAGGAAGTTTTGGTGAAAAACCTCGGCCGCCAACTGTCACGTGTTCGAAATGTCTCGGCAGGCACGGTGTTGGGTTCGGGACAGGTCGCACTGATCCTAAATGTTTCCGACCTTATTCTATCAGCCATGAGAATCACTGGACCCAGTTTGGCGGCTCATACCCGCAAATCTCAATTGGAACACGTTAAAAAATCGATTCTCGTGGTGGAAGACTCAATCACTTCTAGAATGTTGTTGAAGAATATTCTAGAATCAGCCGGCTACGAGGTTCAAACGGCTGTGGACGGTGTAGACGCCTGGACCATACTTAAAACCAACAACTTCGATGTGGTAGTTTCGGACATAGAAATGCCTAGAATGGATGGATTCGAACTCACATCAAAAATTAGGACTGAAGAAAAATTTAAGAATCTGCCAGTAGTGATAGTGACTTCACTGGAATCGAGAGAAGACAAGGAACGAGGGATTGACGTGGGCGCTAACGCATACATTGTTAAGAGTGGATTCGAGCAGAATAACCTCTTATCCGTGATCAGACGACTTATTTAGGAGACTGCGTGTTAATATGATCAAAGTGCTGATTGTGGACGATTCCGCTGTAGTGCGGGATCTTCTAAAACATATTTTTGAATCCGATCCTGGAATTGTTGTCATCGGTGAGGCCAAAGATGGAAAAGAGGCCATTGAACTCGCCGCGGCCAATAAACCTGATGTCATTACTATGGATATTGAGATGCCTCGAATCAATGGGTTCGAAGCCACTCGGCGGATTATGGAAACTAACCCGGTTCCAATTGTCATAATAACAGGAAGCTGGGACCCTAAAGATGTCGCCAAGGCCTGGTCCGCCATGGAAGCCGGGGCCGTCGCAGCGCTTGAGAAACCGAGATATTCTACAGAAGCGGATTATAAAAAAGACGCTGAAAACATTATTGACACCGTAAAACTCATGTCAGAGGTGAAGGTGGTTCGCAGGTGGCCCTCAACCAGGTCCAGTGTAGCGCCCTCCCATACCTCGAATCACATACCGAAAGAACCGAGTCCGGACCGGTATGGAATAGTGGCAATAGGAGCTTCAACAGGAGGACCTCCAGTAATTAAGGAACTCCTGGGGAGCCTGCCTGCAAACTTTTCCGCGCCCATCGTTGTGGTGCAACACATTGCCAAGAATTTCACCGCCGGATTTGTAGAATGGCTGGATCGCTCTTCCCCTCTCAACGTTAAAGTTGCGAAACATACGGACCGCCTGGAGGCGGGTACCGTATATGTAGCTCCGGATGGATCCCACATGAGAGTAGATTTGTCCAACCATGTCGTATTGACCGATGATCCACCTGAAAATGGGCTGAGGCCTTCTGTCTCTTATCTTTTTCGATCGGTTGCTAAGATATTTGGAAACAGGGCTGTCGGAATACTTCTTACAGGTATGGGTAAAGATGGGGCCAACGAACTGAAAATGCTCAGGGACAAAGGCTCAATAACCATAGCCCAAGACAAAGAAAGCTCCGTAGTCCATGGCATGCCCGGAGAGGCCATAAAGTTAGGCGGAGCATCCCACATAGCTTCCCCCGATAAAATAGCCGCTTTGCTTCTAAGACTGGTAGGCGGAGGCCAAAAGAAATGACCTCAGAAATATTTCAAAATTTGACAGAGAATTACCACACAAAAATCCTTGTTGTGGAAGACAGTCCCACTCAGGCCATTCGACTCCAGCATATTTTGGAAACCAGAGGATTTGAAGTTTCAGTCGCGTTTAACGGAAAATCTGCTTTGGAACAACTTCAGACCTACCGTCCAAACATGGTTATCAGCGACGTAATCATGCCCGAGATGGACGGTTACGAACTCTGTAGAAGGATCAAAGGGGATGAAAGTCTTAAAGACATTCCCGTGATTCTTCTCACCTCACTGTCGGACCCTGAAGACATTATTAGAGGTTTAGAGGCAGGAGCCGACAATTTTATCACCAAGCCATACCAGGAAAAGCTCCTTGTATCCAGGATCCAATACATAATCGTCAATCGCGAAATCAGGGCCAGATCGAGCGCTGGTTTGGGTATTGAAATTTTTTTCGCCGGCCGGAAACATTTTCTGGCGGCAGATCGTATTCAAATTGTCGACCTGCTACTTTCATCATACGAGACAGCGGTTCAAAACTATCATGACCTTGAAAGAACCAACGCTGAACTCACAAAGGCTAACGAACTGGTTTCTGCTGAGGCAAACAAACTTAGGACGCTGATTGAATGCCTGGACGCCGGCATAGTGTTCGCCGACGAAAATGATGTAATTACAGAGATGAATAGTAGATTCGCTGATCTATTTGAAACAAAACAGTCCGAAATTCTGGGTGAAACTATTTGGGAAGTTCATGAGCATAGTCAGCATCTTGACCATATTAAAGGGGTAGTGTCCAGGTTCAAGAGCGGACTATCTCAGGATCGAGTGTTGGTAGATCGAAAGATATTTGGCCGTGATCTTTCCATGACAATCCAGCCCATCTTTGAACACGACACCTACAAGGGTATGATACTGAGCGTTTTGGATGTGACCGACTTCGTTCAAGCCCGGGAACAAACTCAACAGGCCAATCGAGCTAAAAGTCAGTTCCTTGCAAACATGAGCCATGAAATACGCACACCGTTGAACGGAATCGTGGGTATGGCTCAGTTGGCCCTGAACACCAACCTCGATGAGCATCAGAGGGAGTACATCGAGGCTATTAGATCTTCTTCTCAAGATCTGGTCAATATCATCAATGATATCCTGGATTTTTCCAAGATTGAGGCAGGCAAACTGTCGCTTTCTCCCGAGGCTTTCAGCCTCAGACAGTCGATTTCGAACGTTGTATCCAACCTGGCGCTTCAGGCTTATTCTAAAGGAGTAGAGCTACTTTATGATGTGGAACAGGATACTCCTGATCAATTAATCGGAGATTCAGGAAGGTTGAGGCAAATTCTTATAAATTTGATAGGAAACGCTATCAAGTTTACTGATCAGGGGGAAATCTTTGTTGCTGTCAGGGCTGAACCTTTGTCAGACACGACGGTAAAACTTCATTTTGCTATCCAGGACACAGGCGTTGGTATACCTAATGAAAAGTTAAAGACTATTTTTCAGGCTTTCGAGCAAGTTGATTCTTCGCCCACTCGGCAGTTCGGCGGCACTGGCTTAGGATTGGCTGTTTCTTCTCAGCTTTGTCAAATAATGGATGGAGATATTTGGGTTGAAAGCGAACTCGGTAAAGGAAGCGTGTTTTACTTCACGGTCAAAATGGAATCGCAACCCGGACACAAACTGGAATCAAATGTTCAAGGCTCCATGAGTTCCCTAGTTGGTCGTTCCGTATTATTGGTTGAGGACAATGCTACGAGCCGTAGGCTGATAGAAGAAGCGCTTTCAAGAATCGGGATGCGGGTTCAATCTGCTCAAGACGCTGATGAAGCTTTGTCCATTCTTTCTTCTTCCGAAAATGAAGGACATCTTTTTGACTTTATTTTGGCGGATATGACTTTGCCAAACACTAACGGATTGGAACTGCTTAGGGATTTCAGGGATAGGAATCTTGCCAATCAATCAAAAGCGCTTCTCCTTATTCCTAGAGGCATCAATCCTGATTCGAGTCTGTGTGATGAACTCCAGGTATCGGGGCTTATATCAAAACCGCTCGGACCTGCCGAACTCCTGGCAGGTTTGCTAAAGACGGTCGAACCATCTGAGTCCCATGGACCCGAATATGATGAGGAGATTCGGTCAAGCGCAAACCAAGAGTTGAAACCCGGTTTAGAGATACTTGTCGCTGAAGATAATCTCATTAATCAGAAGTTGGCCACATACATGCTGAAGGGTTTAGGCCACAATGTTTCCATTGCCACCAACGGACAAGAAGCCTTGGATTCAATCCGAAAAGCTAGATTCGACGTAATCCTCATGGATGTTCAAATGCCGGTTATGGACGGCCTTGAAGCCACAAAGCGGATCAGGGAACAGGAAAAGAGTCTGAACCGACACACTCCGATAGTAGCGTTAACAGCCCATGCTATGAAAGGGGATCGTGAACGTTGTTTGGAGGCCGGAATGGACGACTACATTTCAAAACCTATAAATTATCATGAACTCGTGGAAGCTATCTGCAGAATTCAGCAGGAATTCCCTGAAGGCGCTTGATCTTAAATCATCTCGACCGTAAATCGGCCTCTGCAGCTCCAAAAAACTGAATATTTTTCTTTAATTATTTGCCTAATTGTGATATGTAATCACCTAGCTTTTTTGATGTTGTGGCGGATTTGTCACGTTTTATTGGCGTTTGAGGAGTTGAGGTATGAAGTTTTTCGTCATGATTGCTAGTTTAGTCTCTATTATATCGTGTATTATACAACCGTGTTTAGCCGCGGATCAAACTCCATCGATAATATCTAACAATCAATTATGTCATATGATTGAGGATTCACCATCATGTTCCGGCATAGCCCCGCAGAAAAGTCAAAGTGCCGACATCCCGACTCGGACATCCCTGCGCATGAAGGATATTGAGAATTCACTAAAGTCTTCAAAGACAGAAATTGATCATCAACGATAAACAGGGGACTAAGCGGCAGAGCAAATCTAGACTGACTTTCAGAGGAGTGTTCTAAAACTCCTGAGATTGCCGTACCAAATTACCTAGCGCTCCAACCCTCTCCCACCATAACTGTTAGTTCAGGAAAAACCCTTCACTAATCTTCGTGATCAAAACTTTGCGGGTTGATAATATTTCGTCAAGCGGCTATAGTCGCTGACGGCCGATTTACGACCGTTTTGACATTATTCAATCATTTATAGAGAGTTCCGACAAACATGGAAAAGGGACGTGTGCTGATAGTAGACGACCAAGAGGAGATTCTAACTTCACTTGGCGCAATATTGGCCGACGAAGGTCATGAGGTTCTGAAGGCTCGTGATGGGCAGGATGCGCTGCACATCGTTCAAAGCGACTCCCCGGATATTGTTTTTCTCGACATATGGATTCCAGGTATAGACGGCTTGCAGACGCTAAAGGCTATCAAGCGTATTGCTCCCAAGTGTCACGTGATCATGATGAGTGGACACGGTACCATTGAGACCGCCGTAAAAGCTATTAAACTGGGGGCGGAAGACTACCTCGAGAAGCCTCTGAATCTTGAAGACACACTTCATTTAGTTGACAAAGCCGTTTCTTCCAAGAAAATCATGTCCGAGATCATGGACTTGTCCGGTAATCCCGGCCCGCTAATCGGAGCTTCCCATTTAGCGGCGAATATCAGGAGATCCATTGAAAATTCGGCTCACGAATCCGGTTCGGCGCTCATTTACGGAGAAAAGGGCTCAGGTAAGGAATTCATTGCCAGAATGATTCACTTTTCGTCCGGAAAAGACCGCCATAAGCTAGTCAAAGTTAGTTGTGACGAATTCACGAAAGATAATCTTGGAGAGGTTCTATATGGGCGAGGGTCTGATGGTGAGTCTTCAAGGACCGGGAAACTTAAAATAGCGGCAGGAGGAACTCTCCTGTTGGTAGGTATCGACAGATTAGCGCCTGGACTTGAAATCCCTCTGGCTCGAATGTTGGTCACAATGGCCGCAGGTACCCAAAAGGCGATTCCCGGAGTGAACTTGACAAGGCTACTTTCAACTTCCAAAAAGTCTCCTGAGGAGATGATAGCGTCCGGATTTTCCGATGACGCAATGAACATCCTGGCGCAGCGGGTAATTCGTGCTCCTGCTCTTAGAGAACGTCCTGAAGATATTCCTCTACTGGTAAGGCACTTTTTGGCTGAGGCGTCCAGGGAATTCGACAAGGATATAAGGGAAGTGGAGGACGTTGCATTGTCAAGACTGTCCGCTCACACTTGGCCAGGCAATATCAAGGAACTGAAGATACTGGTGGAACATACAGTAATGAACACGTCAGGACACACTCTAACCATCAACGAGTTGCTTCTGCCGGCGTACACGAAATCAGAATCAGAGGAATCAGTAAGGCAAGGAGTTCCAAGATTTTCATTTCCCTTGGGTCGCCCTTCCTCACCCCCAGCAAGGTCTGACCTTTCCGAACGGGACACGCTTCAAGGATTAGGACTAAAACCCGAGCATCTCATGCAGAAGACTTTGAGAGGCAAAGTGGTAATCTATGGCCAAGGGCTTCATTCCGGTCAAAAAACGGGACTTACGATATCTCCCCTACCCCCAAACTCAGGCATAAATTTTGGACACATAACATCCGGTGGCACAGTGCCTGCTCTGTTACCATTTGTACAATCCACCAATTTGTGTACGAGTCTCAGGGGCCATGACGCGATTGCTAGAACAATAGAGCATCTAATGGCGGTTTTTCACGTGTACGGATTGACAAATTTGCTCGTAAAGATTGCAGGAGAAGTCCCGATTATGGACGGATCCGCTCTTGAATTCTGTAACCTTGTTGAAAACGCCGAAATAATAACACAGGACGAATTAGTTGAACAAATTGATATTACAGAGTCTTTTGAAATCACTTTACCCGACGGAAGCCCCAAAAGCATGCGGATTGAGCCGTCTGACGCTTTTTCGGTAGAATATCACATGGATTACCCACAGCCTATCGGAAAGCTTGATATGACTTTTAGGCTCTCAGGAGTTGAAGACTTTAAGTCTGAGATTGCGCCGGCACGAACTTTCGGATTCGTACGCGACATGCGAATTATGGACGAGATGGGGCTGGCCGGCGGAGGAAAACTATCCAATCTGATCCTTCTCGATGACGACAAGGTGGTTAACCCGCCGCTGCGCTTTCAAGACGAATACGTGAGACACAAGATCCTCGACATCCTAGGTGATTTTTATTTGCTGGGAAAACCGATAGTCGGGAAAATAGTCGCTGTACAGACAGGGCACTCCGAAAACATCGCCATGTTGAGGCTCATAAACGAAAAGCTGGGAATACTTTAGTCCCTTTTCAGGAGAAGATCTCAGGATCTGAAGGCGCTCTGGAGAAACCTCAAAGAGAGGTAAAACCCTGCTACAGCCCATAGTAAATGGACATATTCCAAACGAAAGAACTGGGCCAACTCTCCAGGAATGTCTCCAAGCTCAAACATGAAATAGAATAGATCCCAAGATTTACACGCAAACCACACCCCTGCGCAACCCATCAACAACGCAAAATAGAGATAGGCCCACTTCTTGGGTGTCTTTCCTTTTTTTGACCACTGATAAGCTCGAAAAGCCTGGATGGCAAGGTACGGAGCAAACAACCTTGCCAAGAAAGAGAGCGTTGATTCGAGAGAATGTGATCCGAGATTAATGATCTCTCGGTAAATCAGAGTAAGGCCATATCGATTGATATCGCCTTTCAAAAGCAATAGCAGGAATGTTATCGGGAAGATAGAAACTGAAAAAATAAAAATCCCGATTTCGCGAGCGATAATTCTGATCATGTTTGGTATTATATCATCATCTTGGCGATATTTGACCATTTCCTTGTCTGTGTGAACCTTTTTTCTTTGTAGGTCGCGTTGCAATAAGTTATACTTATTCTTTATAGTCATTCCACAAGTTAATTTTGAGAAATCATAACCAATTAAGGGTTTATCTGGTTCCAGGAGGATTAAATGGACAAGATATGGCTAAAATCATATGCATCAAGCGTCCCACCGGAAATTGATATCGAAAAAATCAATCCGACGGAAGCGCTGACTAGAACCGCGCAAAGGTTCCCTGACAATACGGCGCTCATTTTTCAGGGCACAAAGATTTCTTTCAAAAAACTTGACGAAATGGTGTCACGTTTTGCCTCCGCATTAACGGATTTGGGCGTAAAACCCGGGGACACCGTAGCCACATTGCTCCCTAACATTGCCCAGATGGTCGTGGCCATTTATGGAGCCCTACGCGCAGGAGCAGTGGTAGCTTTAAATAATCCTCTGTATACTGATCGTGAACTCCAGCATCAGTATAACGATTCAAATTCGACCCTACTTGTCTGTCTGGACCTCCTGGTTCCCCGAATGGCGGCGTTGAGGAGCAAAACAAAAATCCGCAAGATCGTATCTTGCCACATCAGAGACTACTTGCCTTTCCCATTAAAACAGCTCTTCCCGTTCGTCAGAAAGGGCATGCATCTTAAAACTCCGAACGTGCAGGATGTTTATGAATTTACCGATCTACTGAAAAAGTATTCTCCTACAAAAAATCCGGTGAAATCCAAATGGGACGATACGGCTCTATTACTATATACCGGTGGCACTACGGGCGTATCCAAGGGCGTTGAGTTAACCCACGCCAATCTGTCAAGCAATGTTCAACAGTGTAGATCATGGTTTTACGCATTTAATGATGGAGCCGAAACAGTAGTGGGATGTCTGCCGTTTTTTCACTCTTTTGGATTGACAACAGCCATGAACATGGCGGTTTTTTACGGCTATGCAAACATCCTGATTCCCAAACCTGAACCTAAAGCAATCCTTGAATCGATTCAGAAGTGTAAAGCCACTTATATCCCCGCTGTTCCGACTCTTTACAACGGAATGATTAATTTCCCGGATCTGAAAAAATATGACATCTCGTCAATCAGGGGGTGTTTTTCAGGCGGGGCTCCGTTACCTCTGGAAACCATACGCAAATTTGAGGAACTTACAGGGGCTCAGATCTGCGAAGGTTATGGACTCACGGAAACTACCCCTGTAGCGACGATCAATCCTCTGGGGGGCAAAAGGAAACCGGGGTCAATTGGGTTACCAATACCCAATACAGGGGCGAAACTCGTTGCTGTAGACGATTATAATCAGGAAATCACCGCATTCAACGAACCAGGCGAGCTTTGCATAAAGGGCCCGCAAGTCATGAAAGGATACATAAATAGACCGGATGAGACTGAATTGACTCTTCGCGACGGCTGGCTTCTAACTGGCGATATTGCTGTCATGGATGAAGAAGGTTATCTGACGATTGTTGACAGGAAAAAGGATATGATCATATCAGGGGGGTTCAACATCTACCCAAGAGATGTAGATGAAGTGCTTTTCGCCCACCCGAAGATCATGGAGGCTTGCGCCATCGGCGTCCCTGACACATATTCCGGCGAGCGAATCAAGGCATATGTTGTTTTAAAATCAGGAGAAACTGCCACACCAATTGAAATAATTGACTACTGCAAAGATAACCTGGTCAAGTACAAGGTTCCAAAATATGTAGAGTTTGTGAACGAGTTGCCGAAAAGCGCAGTGGGAAAGATCCTGAGAAAAGAACTGAAACGTATGGAAGAGGAGAAAGCTCAAAAAGAGACTTCATAAGTTTTTCAGGATGTTGGGGTGGCATGCCGGGCTTACTCAAGAAGGACGCCACCCCAAATCCATCTTGCGAATCTTGTTTAAGCTGCCCCGACCATCAAGGAGCGATATCCTTTCTGATTTGCCAGAACCTCCTTAAGAAAGACTCCGGTATAGGAACCTGGGGTTTCAGATATTATTTCCGGGGAGCCTTGCGCTAATACCTCACCACCCTGATCCCCTCCTTCCGGTCCCAGATCGATGATGTAATCCGCAACCTTAATCACATCCATGTTGTGCTCAATCACTAAGACCGTGTTACCTGCGTCGACAAGACTGGTCAAAACATCAAGCAGCTTTTTCACGTCCGCGAAATGGAGACCGGTTGTAGGTTCGTCGAGAATATAGAGCGTCCTCCCCGTTCCCCTCTTGGAAAGCTCTTTCGACAGTTTTATTCTTTGAGCCTCACCCCCGGAAAGAGTCGTAGCGGGCTGACCTAATTTTATATATCCCAATCCCACTTCCTGAAGTGTTCTCAATTTGTTGAAAATAGGAGGAATGTTCTCCATAAATTCGGCGGCTTGTTGAACCGTCATGTCCAAAACATCGGTGATATTTTTCCCTTTAAATTTTATTTCGAGAGTCTCTCTGTTGTAACGCTTACCGTTACACACATCACATTTAACGTAAACATCAGGAAGAAAATGCATTTCGATCTTTATTACTCCGTCTCCATGACAGGACTCACATCTCCCGCCCTTCACATTGAAACTGTATCGTCCGGGCTTGTAACCTCGCATTTTTGAATCAGGCAAACTGGAGAAAAGCTCACGGATGTGCCCGAAAACTCCGGTATATGTAGCGGGATTTGATCTGGGAGTCCTTCCTATAGGACTCTGGTCTATCTCTATAACCTTGTCGACATATGGCAATCCCTCAATCTTGTCCACAAAACCCATTTTGTTAAAGCTTCTCTGACTTCTGGCCTGGAGGGCCTTTCGTAAAACTTCAATAACAAGAGTGCTTTTCCCAGATCCGGAAACTCCCGTAACACAAGTGAAGATACCAAGTGGGATTGTTACATCGATGTTCCTCAGATTATTCGCTCGAGCGCCCTTGATAACTATTTTCTCACGTTTGGGCTTGCGGCGTTTCAATGGGATGGGAATTGTTTCTCTGCCCGACAGGTAACGGCCTGTTATGGAGGATTCAGAATTCAATAGTTGTTGGGGTGACCCCGCGAATACCACTTCCCCCCCGAGTCTTCCCGCTCCTGGTCCCATGTCTATCACATAATCCGAACTTAGTATTGTTTCAGGATCATGTTCCACGACCAGCACAGTGTTTCCCTGATCCCTCAAATCTGTTAACGTGGAAAGCAACCTTTGATTATCCCTCTGATGTAAACCTATGCTCGGTTCATCAAGAATGTACAACACACCTACCAGCGAGGACCCAACCTGGGTAGCCAATCTAATTCGTTGCGACTCGCCCCCTGAGAGAGTGGCGGAACTCCGATCCAAAGTCAGGTAATTTAGTCCGACACGATCAAGAAACCCGAGCCTGTTTCTTATTTCCTTGATCACACGCCTGGCAATCTCCATGCTTCTTGGAGTAAGTACAAGTTCTTCCATGAATTGCACAGCACGACGCACAGACATGGCCGTAAATTCATGTATGGGGACTCCCCCTATCAGGACACTTCTGGCTTCACGCTTGAGTCTCGCTCCGTGACACGATGGACAGGGAATTTCACTTACGAATGAGCCAAATTCATCCTGAACGTCCTCGCTAGAGGATTCCATCCGGCGCCTCTCCATATTTGGAATTACCCCTTCGAAAACTTTTCGGAAGTAGTGCCGTCTACCGTCTCTTTCATAATTGAAATCGATCTCTTCAGATCCTGAACCATATAACAACATATCCTGAATGGGCCCGGACAACTTGCCGAAAGGCGTCGCCGGGTCAAAGGCATAATGCTTCGCTATAGCTTGAATTGTTTGATTCAAAAATACAGAGTTTTTCTTCTTCCATGGGGCAAGGGCCCCATCTATAAGCGACAGATCAGGATCAGGAACAACAAGGTCAGGATCAAAATGAGTCTTGACTCCTAACCCGCCGCACATTTCGCAAGCTCCATAAGGGTTGTTAAACGAAAACAGCCTGGGAGAAATCTCTCCGATAGAAACACCATGTTCAGGACAGGACAGATGTTCACTAAAAAGATGCGTCCGCCCATCCTGATCCTCTACAATCACCACTCCTTCACCAAGATTAGCCGCTATTTCAAGAGAATCCGCGAGTCGGCGCTCCAATCCGGGTTTCACTATAAGACGATCAACCACAACATCAATGTCATGCTTCTTGTTCTTTTCCAGACGTATGTCTGGTGAAAGGTCAATGAGGCTGCCATCGATTTTTGCGCGGACAAAGCCATCTCTGACGAGCTTTCCGATTTCGGCCCTGTATTCGCCCTTTCTGCCTTTGATAATGGGCGCCATGATGTGGACACGCGAATCTAGAGGAAATTCCAAAATTACATCCGTCATTTGTTGAATACTCATAGAGCTTATCGGTTTTCCGCACTCCCAGCAGTGGGGAATACCGACGCGCGCGTAGAGTAGCCTGAGATAGTCGTAAATTTCTGTCACTGTCCCAACAGTCGATCGCGGGTTCTTTGAAGTGGTTTTCTGCTCAATGCTGATGGCGGGAGACAATCCCTCAATTAGATCTACATCCGGCTTATCCATCATTTCCAGAAACTGTCTCGCGTACGCTGACAGAGATTCAACGTAGCGTCTCTGCCCTTCGGCGTAAATAGTGTCAAAAGCGAGCGTAGACTTACCCGACCCGGAAAGACCTGTAATAACGACGAATTTATCCCTTGGGATCTCGAGATCGATATTCTTGAGGTTATGCTCTCTTGCCCCACGTATTGATATGGTTTTAGAAGCCATAAAAAGATTTGTATCTCCTTAAGGTGTTTAGTTTCAAGAATGAGCGCGTCGAGGTTAAAGTCTCGGGAAACGGACATGACAATATCTTGGATAATGTGTTTGACGCGCTTTTATCCAAGTCTACGTAATTATATTGGTATTTATCATACCACATATGGTTTTAATCCATTTAGTCAATATTATATTAAAAAAACATAAACTATTTGTTGACTACCAAAGGTCGTCGTGCTATCTCCGCAGTATTTTCTGGGAGGCGGAAATCGGACGCCTTTCGGGCTTTATTTTTCCAGTAGGAGGTATGGATATGTTGTTCACTTATTCCGATGCGGCGATTGGAGTACCCGAACCTCCCGGTGACTTCGAGAGCAATTATCGTCATTTAAAAAGGATTATTAACACCGCTATCAAGAATGGAGTTGCACTAGACCAGCTAAACCTCATCCCCAAAAACGCATCTCAAAAACCTCCAAAGAATCTTTCTAGAGAAGATCTTCTCCGCCTTCTAAAACTTATCAGACGTATCAAAGACCGATGTGAATCATTGCTCGAGCCACCCGTCCCTGCGGAACTCGAACGTGATATCCTTGCGAAGAGCCCGGAAGAGCGGCTCCCGTGGGAAGCTGAGGCGCTTGATAAGGTTGAGGCATGGAAAGCGGCTCTAAAGACCATGCGAGCCGAAGTACGCATTGAGCTAAACCAGCATCTCAAATCTAACTTTTTCCATGAAAAACGGTAGAGGTCAGACAATCACCCGCTCTTAGACCGCCATTGCGATGTTAATCAGTCTTCCGCTTGGACGGCGTTGGATATTTCAAACCAACGCCTGTTCTCGCGAAGTGAATTGCTTCCCATCCGCTAGTAGCGCCCCGGTTTACGGTCAGGCGCAAAGAGACCATGGACGCTCCCAATTATTCTGGATAAGAATCAAAGAGTTTTCCCCATTTAGAAGTTTTTTTGAACGCCTCAATCTGGGGTCTGGCTTTCATGGGCCAATAAATATAATCATGATAAAAGAATGAACCGAATACAAAAGCGTAAACTAGAGGGGTGTGAAAAAACAATTTCTGAAGAGGCTTTAAAGGCCCAAACCAGATGAATTTCCCCACTGCGGAAGCGGCATTATTACCAACCGAGAAGCGCCAGTTCTCGCTCGAGATATCTTCTCCCACCACTTCTATTTGATCCGGGTTCCCTATCCCCAGGTTGGATTCGTGAGCAATACGGATAAAATCAAGGCTCATAGGATCAAACCCCATCAGCTTTGCGGCCACGGCGTCTATCGCGGCGCAATCGCCCGAAGCAAGCATAAGATCCTTTTCAATTGGAATCATAGTCCTTGGACCGGGCCCACATCCTGCGACCGTGCCGTCCATGACGGTAAAAATTCCCGAATGGATCTCCTTTTGAATGTCGAGGAGGTCGTTGAGCGTATCGTGAATCACCGAGTGGGTATAATGTCTCTTGGAATTGAGCAACCCGCCGAACGCATTTTTCATCGAACCCGTCGTGCCTGTATATATGTGACATTTCACCGTGGGCAGATGAATGATATTTTTCCCCAGGAAATATTCCGGAATGCTTATGCCTTCAGGAAAAATGTCGTCCAAGACTCTCATCTTCGCTTTGGGTTTATACTTGATCCACCTAATATCGGACTCACGAAAATTATAAAGGACCTTTATTTTATATTTTTCAAATATCGGTATGTACTTATTAAATTTCTCACCTTTAAAAGCATTTGTGACCACTGTTTCGTTCTGAACACATACTATGTCCTTGTATCCAGCTTCTTTCAAAGCGATGATCACCCCCTCGAGTTGCCACGGTGTGGTATTTGCGCTCAAAAAGGGGAAGTGCCAGGAAATATTGTCCTTCAAGATTACTGTCCTTGAAGGATCAAGGAATTCGGTGAAATGAGCGCGTTCCATGGTGAGCTTGATATCTTCAAGCACAGTTTCCGGTTTGGTCCTCGTAACTGCGACTATGGCTTTTTTTGTCATCGGGGCCTTCTTAATATTTTTATGACTATGCATATTGTGTAACCATTATTTGGCTTAAATACAACCTCATACAGCCTCGCCAAAGTATTTAATGGACTAAGAGCGTTATTGAATCGAGGGATAAAATTATCGATGTCCCGTCACAATCGCGGGATAATTCTTGACAAGCGCTGCGGCAATAGGTAGTTTTACAAATTCCTGAGGGCCGTTAGCTCAATTGGTAGAGCAACTGACTCTTAATCAGTAGGTTTGGGGTTCGAGCCCCCGACGGCCCACCAGAAAAAACGTAATAAAATAAATAGTTAGCCTCCACACGGAGGCTTTTTTTGTTGCAGCGTGATTACTTTTGTCTTTACGTAATTTCAAGTATTTACATTCCTTGTTTTTATAAAATGTGTCCTAAGTGTGTCCTAACAACAGGAAAAAGTAAGTTAGAAAGACCTACTGATTATTTGTCAGTAGGTCACAGGTTCGGATCCTGTATGGCGGACCCAATAGTACCATCTTATCAGATTGTTAGGCTTTTTAGTTCTAATTTTAGGTTATAGCCTTCCGAACGTAATATCAAGCACTTTAAGACTTAACCAAAAAGTGGCAAGCCCCCGGCTTTGCCGGGGAGACTCTCAAAGGTTTCACCGATCGCTCCAGTAGGAGCAAGCCTCCCAGAATACACCAAAATCTATTTCTGAGAGGTTGTTATGAAAGGCTACATAGCCTAACCACACAAAGTGGGATTGCAAGTATCATGTTGTTTTCATTCCCAAGCGACGGCGGAAACAAATTTATGGAGCGATTTGAAAGCATTTGGGTGATGTGTTCCTTGAGTTGGCGAGGCAAAGAGAATCCAACATTGTGGAAGGCCACCTGTGTTCGGATCACGTTCATATGTTTTTGAGCATTCCACCGAAATATGATGTGTCGAGCGTGATCGGATACATCAAGGGTAAGAGTGCTATCTCAATTGCAACGAATTTCACGGTCTGAAAGCGAAACTTTACAGGAGAGAATTTTCGGGCGCGTGGCTTTTATGTTTCAACAGTGGCGTTGGACGAGGCTAGCGTGAAAAAATACATTCGGGATCAAAAGGCCGAAGATGCACGCCTGGAGCAACTAAATCTGGTTCATCTTGATACGCCCCCTTCAGGGGGCGATTGATCAGGCCCCCTTGGGGGCTAACAAAATAATGCTCCCGCCTCTGCCGGGAGTCATTTAACTTTGACAAAATGTGTCGTAACACCCTAAAATAGGCTACTTAGGCGGCAAATGGGGCAACGGGTTATTTGGTATTGTCCTTTTTTCACGTGTCCTGCACTGTGCCCTATTTTGGGCTTGATAACAATCTGATATTAATGGTTCCAAATAATCTTGAAAAGAGGGCTGTAATTCCTTCGTTATGGTGGCACGCAATGGAAACTCACAATACAAGCCATGGAGGATCGTTTATTGATATTCTCAATAAATACAGGGATCCTGGGGAATCAAATACAAAATTTGGTCATAGGATGGGCCTTAACCACAAGATATTTAGAGATTGGGAAAAGGGACAAGTTCCTAAAGTGGATACCTTAATTAAATTGAGGGAATTCCTCGAATTATCTAAAGATGAATATGATGAATTATTTTACTCAGTTTACAAATTTATACCGCAAGAAATCACATTAAGTAAAAACACAGGTAAGCAAGAGGAAACACATAAAAAGAAATATGCGCGCAACTTGCCCCCAAACTACTTCCTGAAGCGGCTTGTAGCGTTAAAAGAGAACCAGGAGACAGAGTCCGAATTTGCGCGTAGGATAGGATTGACCGATGAGGTTTGGTTTCAGGGAATGTCTAGTCCAGAGATACCCAAAAGCCTTACCACCAGACGTTTATTGGAGATATTGAGGATATTGGACCCTACTGGCAGGAAGAAGATCGTAGACCTGTTAAGCCCACCCGATCACAAGCGATAGGAGGGCTAAAATGGCCGTTTCAAGCGAGTGTCCACATTGTCACACTCCAAATGGACTGGCTCGGAAGGTATGTTCAAAGTGTAATGCCAAGATCCCACTTTCCGGATTACGTTACTGGTTACGATTTTGGGATCACGACGGAGTATCCAAAAAAGAATCTCTCGGAAAAGTTACGCTGAAAGAGGCGAAAGACGCGGAGCAACAGCGAATAGTTGACGCCAAAAGCAAAAAGCGGGTTGGAAGCGAACTTACCTGGAAAGACTTGTCTGATCGCTACCTCACCAAATTGCAAGCAGAAAACGCATCTAACAGATATACCTCTGACAACCGATTATACTTTGAACGATTCATGGATTACTTTGGGAGAGACAATTCAATCTCGGAAACAACCCCTGCCCTCATTCGTTCTTTTAGAAGTGATTTACGAACCGCTGGTCTTTCAGAGGCGACTTGCGATAGACACCTGGCCGCAGGGAAAGCCGCATGGAACTATTCGGTTGATCAGGTTAAAAACTAATTTAGCGGTGTCAAGATGTATTCTCCCGAAAATGGACGTGTAGCTTTTTTGTCGGATGAAGAACGATCTCACCTCCTCGAAGCCGCTCAAGCGACACACCGAAAACTTTACGAGATGTTGGTTGTAACCATGACCACAGGGATGAGAAAGACAAACGTCATTCACTTAAAGCGGTCTGAGGTTGATTTTGAGACAGGGATTATCACTGTTCAACAAAAGGGTGGACTTTCACAGAGGACGGTTATGAACGACTCTTGCCGGTCAATTCTTCAAGGCATACCTCAAAACAAGACCGACTACTTTTGAATTACACCTTCGGGTAGGACTTACAGGGTGGATTGGCGAAAACCTTTTGAACGGGCAAAGAGAATGGCGGGTATTTCAAGTGAGTTTCGGTGGCACGATTTACGTCACGACGCAGGGACAAGAATTTATTCGGCTACCGGCGATATATACGCAACACAGATTTTTTTAGGCCACCGACAACAGTCAACGACAAAAAGATACGCACACTTCTTAGATAACAAACTTAAAGCGACTGCTGAAGTGTTAGATGTCCAGTGTCCTACGGATCGTGGAAAACGAGTAATGAAGCCGTATTATTTTTAATCCTACTAACTCTTAATCAGTAGGTTTGGGGTTCTAGCCCCCGACGGCCCACAGATAATATTTAATTACATTAAGTTGTTATAGTAATTTTACTAAGTGTTTTATTAGGTCTAAAGATCGCTATTGCGTGAGATTTGCGTGATCGGGATTCGCAGACTTTTTCTGAAGCCAGAATTAAGTTTACAGCCTCCCTTATTTCCCAGGGTTTTATAAAAAACTCATCACATGGTTCACTATACTGAACCTAAACCCCCTCCCCCTGTCTTATAGTCCTACAATTAGGTAGCTTGGTAAGCTGAACACCATTCCCATTCAACTATAACAAAAACGATCAACTGAGGCTCTCTGAGACGGCCACAGAGCCACGTTCTCATCCAATTCGATAAATATTATAAGTCCATCGAGATAGAAATGCCCCAGGATTGCGTCTATGGTTAGATTTTACCGACATCCCTCTCTAGCTTAACAAACGATCCAGTTCCGTCTTCAATTCCTCCATATTATAGGGTTTATGCAAGACAACGGCAGGACGTTGTCCCGGAAAGCTCTGCATTACAACATCTTCAGTGTATCCACTGCAAAGCATAACCCTGACATCCGGCTTGATCCGTATGAGTTCCCCGAATGTTTCAACTCCATTCATTTTTGGCATCTTGAAGTCGAGCATCACCAGATCAATTTCGTTCGGGCGCTCTCGAAAAACATTTACCCCTTCCTCTCCATCCCCAGCCACAATCGTGTCGTAGCCTAAGACATCTAGTCGTCTAACAGCAAGATCACGAACCCCTGTCTCATCCTCAACTACAAGAATAGTTTTTCGCCTGGCAATGTCGGACACCGGTGATTTAGTTTCCGCAGCTTTGTTGTGTGTAACAAATGAGTCCTGGACCTCTTCCTGCACAGGAAACAGAACACGTATTGTAGTTCCCTTCCCAACCTCGCTGTCCACTATTATGGCGCCATGATGTCCCTTCGTTATCCCTATCACTTTGGACATGCCAAGGCCACGACCCCAGAATTTGGTCGAAAAGAATGGATCAAAGAGCCTGCGCTGAGTATCAGCGTCCATGCCGTAACCAGTGTCGGTAACCTCTAGAAAGACAAACCGACCTGGTTCGGGCTTCTCTTCGATGCGACTACGGCTCAAATACTCCGCATCGCAATCAATGACTCCTGTAGAAAGTCGAACCTCGCCGTTCTTATCACCAACCGCCTCAGAGGCGTTGACCAGAATATTCGTAACCAAACATTGTATTTGATCCGGATCTCCCTTAATGGGTGGAAGTGTATTGTGGCTTTCCAAGTTGAGAGTGACATTTCTGGAAACACGCAATTGCATTGGAATGGGGTTTGTGTTCAACAACTCGTTGAGATCCAAATCTAAAGGGTTATAAAAGGTGTTGCCTGTGTATATCTGTATCTGGCGGCAGAGTTCCGCTGATCGTTTGGCCGCCTGAATGGCGTTCATTACGCTCGGTCTGACCACCGAATCGGGAGCCAAATCCATAAGGCCCAGTTCCAGGTTGCCCAAGACTACCGCCAACTGGTTGTTGAAGTCATGTGCGATACCTCCAGCCATCACAGCGAGACTCTCGAGCTTTTGAGCATGGAGAAGCTTGCGTTCCATCTCAAGGTTCTCTTCTTCTAAGCGTTTGCGCTCAGTAATATCGGTTCCGGCGCACACAACATATTCTACGTTGCCATACTGATCCAGCTTAGGGGTCTTGGTGATTGACATCCATCTTGGTTCCCCTGCGGCGTTTGGTGTCAATTCTTCTGTATAGACGGTTTGTCTAGATTGAAAAACCTCCGTATTACTAGCCTCCCAAACAGCTACCACGTCAGGGCTGTAGAATTCGCTCAGTCGCTTTCCTGGAATTGTTTCGAGTTGTACACCAAGGAAGTCAGCCGTAGATTGGTTGACTAAACCATACGTCCCGGGATCGGTGAGGTACCAGACCTGAACATCTATCGTATTTAGAAGAAGGGCCTGTTCTTCTGTTTTCTGTTTCAGGTCTTGTAACGCCCGCTCCAGTTCAGCGGTACGCTCCTCTACCTGCCTTTCGAGCTGCTCATGATACTTTTGCACAATCAATTCTGCATTTTTCTGTGCACTGATGTCGAAACTGGTTCCTATAATTCTCAGAGGATTGCCGCCGCTATCTAGCTCCACTATCTTCCCCCGGGACAATATCCACTTCCATCGGCCGTTCTTGGCCCGGAGCCTGTATTCACATTCGAATAGAGGAAGCCTACCTTTAGCATGGGCGTTGAAGGCCTTTCTTATCCGATTGCTGTCTTCGGGATGGACTCGTGTTCCCCAAGCAGTAATGTTGGGCGCAATCTCATCAATCGAGTATCCGGACGTAGAGAGGCGCTCTGGCCAATACGCAGCCACACCAGTCTGAATATTGACGTCCCACAGCACCAGATCCGCCCCTGTAAGGGCAAGTTCCAGCCGCCGTTCGATATCATGCGCCTCTGCTTCGGCCTATTTACGCTCGGAGATGTCGGTAATGACGCTAAAACTCGCTGGTTCCCCTCCCCACATAATTCCGGAGGTGTTCATCCGCATCCACTTTGTCGTTCCGTCCTTGGACACAATCCTAAACTCATACAGGCTAGGGACGGTCTCTCCTCTAACTCCATCTGTATGGTAGCGGTCTACCATTTCCCGATCCTCGGGATGAACGATGAGATCTGTGAGGCTAGAGAATGACCAGTCTCCAAACCTATATCCGGAAATATCCTGGCACGCTTGATTTTCGAACCTGATTAACCCGTCTTGAATCACGAAAATCCCTTCGCTTGTTTTATCAACTATCTCACGATATCGTGATTCACTTTCAGTAAACGACTTTTGAACGGCATCAAGTTCAGCCACCTTACGGCGCAACTCATTCAATTCATCAATAAGCTGATCTTTCGTCTTATCATGGTCTTGCATGGAAGGTTCCTCTTAACGGGAAGCTACATATGCGAGTGGTGGAAGGGTTTGATCGTAATAACCCTTATTATTGCTTATCTAGTGAAATTATATGCTTGTCAAACTAATTAGTTACTTCTCAATAACCCGGGGTAAAACTGAGGTAAAAAAATCACGAACCTAATGATATCAAATGTTTACAAACAGGCTTGGGTTAGTCTGCCCAGACTTATACAAGAAGTTACTTGTTGCTTGGTGGTTGATGGGTTCGCAAAATGGCGTTTGCTGCACCCTTGCTGCAGTCAGAAACGGACTCTTATTTTTCTGAGTCACTTTTCCTGGCATCCGTATGCGTTCACCGAATAAAGAAGGGCCACTCTGATTTCATCACGAGCCCTAGTCTTTCTATGGGATTGAGATCCGGAGAGTAGGGTGGAAGAAACACCGGCTCGAATCGCCCCCACTTTATTTTTTTACTGCGATGCCAGCTCGCGTTGTCCAAAGTGAGGACGTTCTTCGGGCGCTTAAGGGTGATGTCGGAGTTGGAGTGATCCAGAAAAGTTTGGCATACTTGTGTGTCGGAATAGCTTAATACCAAAGATGTTTCCGAATCATTGACCGTCGTAAAGCGTGTGAATCCTCTATCGGTCGAGGAAAGCTGAAGAACTTATGGATCAAGTGACTTTGACTGATAACGAGTTCGGTCGTAAGTTGTGCCCCTCCACTGTAAAGCGTCTCTGAAAATAATCTTCTTAATCATCACGACAAAAATCCAGATAAGCATCAAGTTTCCAAGTGAGAAGTAAACCAAATACTTTTTAGGTAATCCTGCCTGATCAAGAAAGAACCATGGGATTAAAACTAATTGTAACAGACAGGCCAAGGGTAACAGGAACCACAAACTAGGCCAGAGTTCCATTGCCGACTCGGTATAGAGAAAAGTCCCTAGAGCGAAAGAGGGCAAACCGACCAAGATATGTACGCATAAGTGTTTCAGCACCGTTAAGAGTTTGTAATTCATTGCCCCGGCCAGTATTCGTGTCCAACCGTCTAACACTTCTCGAAAACTGGAATACATCTTGGTTTGTAGAAGGTTTCGGCCATTGGCAAACAGTATGCCCAGGCCCGTGGCTTTAACCCTTTTCCCGATTCCAATATCTTCGACCGCAAGATCTTTTACACTGCGATGTCCTCCGATTCTTTCATAGGCCATGCGACTGATAAGAAAAAACATTCCGTTAGCTGTTGCAACAGGACTACCGGGATCATTGACCCTGGCCAGCGGAAATAGAATTGCCGCCATGGCGGCAAATATCGGAATAAGCGCTTTTTCCCAAAAAGTGTTCAGGATGAACTTGGGAGAAAGCGTTACAAAGTTTATCTTCCTTTGTATGGCCTCGTGTAAGCACTGCCTCAATGCGGCTTTATGCAATGAGCTGTCCGCATCCAGGAATGCCAGCCATTCACCTGAAGCGTATTTGGCGCCTTCATAAAGAGCGTGACTCTTGCCGGTCCATCCGACAGGCAGCTCTGTTATTGACACAAGGCGGCAATTTGTTCTTCCCTCAAATAGCTTTCCAACTATTTCAGCGGTCCGGTCCGTGGATCTATCATCAACACAAATTATTTCGAGGTTAGGGTAATCCTGATCAAGTATCGATCGCAGAGAGGTTCCAATCAAGGCTTCTTCGTTATTAGCCGGAACTATGACCGATATACGGGGCGGCGATTTGGGGAGGGATGTATCCTTGTTAGGGTCAAGGACTGGGACCCATCTCCAACTATCAGTTATCTCACGCATACGCATGGACCAAAAATAAACAATATACAATAGAATGGCCGATCCTAACGCTAGAGAAATATAATTCAAACGAATGCCCTCATTGCAAACTCAAATACATCACTCTGTATAGCAGCAATCTGCCATAACCTCGACCAACAGGCCAAGCTAAAACACCCAGTCATGGACTTACCCGTTATTGAGAAATTACTTTCCCGAATAATTTAGCTGGCATGTCAGTCTGAAAAAACATCATGATTATAAATAGATGAAAATCACGCACAGGAACCAAAGTCTCTGAAATCAACTGTTCAGCGAGGCGATAGGTTCCTCGAATCTTGTTACCAGCCTACCGGAATAAGACTGCCTTATCAAAGCCTTTCTAATCCAGGCCGCTGTATCCACCGGCTTGAATATAAACCTGATCCCTGTTTTTATTCCTACTACGTTGCCGATCCTCATATACTTCCAATAGGGCGCCTTCAAGCGATTGATTATACGTGCAATACACACAATGCCGCCTACATCACCTTGACGTTCAGTAATGATTTGACACCGAAAGGACTCTTCAATTCCCAATCTCGATCTTAATCCGGATAAAAATGCAAATCCTTCCGCAAATCAGCCCTTTTGGACATGGCTACTGACAAACGCCGCAACAATACGAAAAAAGCGAGCGTCCGCGTGACAATGCTTCTTACTTATCAAAATCCTGTCCTCCTGTCGCGCAAATTTAGTACCCAAAGGAAAATCATCTCTCACTTCCACCGAATGGTGCGGAAAGTAAGAAATATCATTGGGTCGAAACAAAAAAGCTAATGAAACCGAATCACATGTGTGAAGACATTTAACACCCTTGATTGAATAAATTAGCTTAACCATATAGTTAAGCCCATTAGGCATGGCGTGTAATCAAAAAATTCTGCAAGCAGAAAACTGGAATATTTCCGCCAAGGTATTATAATGCTGGTCCTTGTAAATAGTTAACTCTTAGATCCGAGTGAAATGACATGATGCCGTTCGGTACGTCGTTAGACAGGTTTTAGTTTGTATTACTACCGATGGTTAGGTTAAACTAATATATTAAATTGGAATTTTTTCTGGGCAGAGCTTAACCGCCTGCGGAGGATCCATGTCCGATACTATGAATGTTCTTCTCACTGGAGGAACAGGATTCCTTGGAGAATACCTATTAGTGGAGCTATTAGACCGCGGGCACAGTGTATGGGCACACTATAGAAGCGAATCGCGAAAAATGGACACCATAAGGTTTTTGAGCAGTCTAGGACTTCCCAGAAGCGCCGAATCTCTCAAATGGTTCAAAGGTGAAATACTGGAAGCTGACGAGCAGTGGGAACAATGGTGTCAAGAGTATAAAGGAATTGACGAAGTTGACACATTACTGCACAGCGCGGCGTCTACCCGTTTACATATGGACGAAAGCGGCGAACCTTTAAAAACAAATCTGGGTTCCACGACAGCTCTATATAAGCTCGTTGAACGTAAGCCATTGAATGTCCACGTTATCAGCACCGCATACGTTTGCGGACTGATACAGGGAGAGGTCGTTACAGAAGTTAATCATCCAAGAGGTGATTTCGTAAACGTTTACGAGGAAAGTAAGTGGGAAGCGGAACAAATCTGGATGGGCAAAGCCACCATTTTGAGACCGTCAGTTATAATCGGGCACTCTGAGACGGGAAGATGCACTTCCTTTGGAGGCTATTATATCCTGTTTCAAGCAGCGCATCTTCTTGATAGACTCATGGCCGATTCGAAAAACCTCGACCGTTTAAATCTTAACATTGACATTCCCGCTAATCCTGATGGTGTGACTAATGTTATACCTGTCGATTACGTGGCTAAGGCGGCCGTTAGAATCATGGAAAAACCTCAATATCATAACAATATATATCACCTAACCCACTCTAACCCGCCGACGCACCAATGGACCCTTTCACATGTTTGCAATAGATTCAATGTAGGCGGCTTGAGATTCGCCGGGGTCGGGGCGTCTTTTGTACAGCCCCGGAACAGGATTGAGCGAATGGTTTGGCGTCAAATGCAGACTATTCTGTTACACTTCGCAAGTAATCCATTGTTTGATCGGGCGAATACCGATTCTGTAATCGGCGATCTTACAGTTCCCCCTATTACTTCCAGTTATCTCGATAAGATAATTGATTACGGTATTGAAAAGGACTGGGGGCAATCGCGACAATAGAAATTAATCGCTCGATCCTTCATACATGAGGATGTTTACAATGGCTAAAGAAGTCGATTACAGCGGTGGATTAACCGTTACGTCAGCGACCTTTTCTATCTAAATCAACAATTGTGGGTGTTGAGATGCAAAGACTAAATATTCCAAGGGGTTCAACGAAGGATGATAATTGATGTTTGGTGAAGCAGCATCGCGACATTGAATAGACTCAATACTTATTCTAAAACGAAGATCACCTCGACACGAATACGGTATTCCTGTATCTCTCCTGCCTCACACATGACACTCATATCAACAATTTTCATGCCGGTTATGTTTCTTAAAGTCTTGTTTGCGCGTTCAAAAGCCAGCTTTATGGCCTCATCAAAGCTGTTAGGCGAACCCGCAATCACCTCAGTAACTCGAGCGACTCGTCCTGACATAGTATCCTCCTGACTAGCATGCCTCACCGTGTTAGAGAGTAGGGAATCAGGCGCCAAATTGTCAACCACAGAACTTGATCTGTTAGCATAAAATCAAAATATTGAGAAACACCACAAAGTAATGGTCATGCCAATAACAGGATTCTCTTCTGGGGCCATTCTGGCAATTATCGTGGAGAGACGGTCACAAGGCGTCTTGTACCAATGGTCATTCGCAGAGCCGAAATCTCTGCCAGTCTCGGGACATTCGTTGTGCAGCGCTACGGAATAAGTAATCTCAATTCATCCTATGCCGGAAAAGCCAGCCTGCGAGACTTAGGGTCACAATGCCGATCAAGGCCATAGGCCAGAACTGATTCAGCAGGGACAAAAAAGGAGCGCCTTGCAGGAAGACTGCCCGTAGGACGACCATGAAATAGCGTAAGGGGTTAATATAAGTGAGGTATTGTACCGTCTGAGGCATGTTGGCTATGGGTGTGGTGAATCCAGAGAGAATAATCGACGGCACGAGAAAGAGAAATGCGCCTAGCAATCCTTGCTGTTGGGTCACGGAGATGGAGGAGATCATCAGTCCCACCCCGATCGCCGAAAGAAGAAAAAGGAACAGCCCCATATAAAGGGTCGCCAGATGACCCAGCAAAGGAACGTGAAACCAATAGACGGCGACCACCATGATCAACGTCGCCTCGGCAAAACCAATGATAAAGCCAGGTAGAGCTTTGCCAAGGACGATCTCCGTCGGTCGCATCGGTGTGACGAGAAGTTGATCGAAGGTTCCCTGTTCCCGTTCTCGAGCAACTGAGAGAGCAGTGACCAGCATCGTGACCACCAGTGTCAGCAGGCCGATGATGCCCGGCACGATAAACCAGCGGCTTTCCAGGTTGGGGTTGAACCACGCTCGGATTACCAAGTGCGCACGAGGTTTTCCTAGCCCCTCGACGACGGCCCATTCCTGGTTGAACGCGTCTACAATCGATTGGATGTAGTTTAGAGCGATCATGGCAGTATTGGAGTTGCGGCCATCCACGATGACTTGCAGCGGAGCAGGTATGCCTTGGCCGAGGTTGCGGCTGAAGTTGGGGCCTAGGTGAATAAATAGCAGCGCCTTCTTGCTATCTATCAGGGGGGCGATTTCATCATCATGTGTGACTATTGCGACTTCATGAAAGGTCGGTGAGAGACGCAGTTTGGCGAGCAGATCTCTGGATGCGCCGCCCTGATCTTCATTGTAGACAGCGAACGGGACTTGGTTGAGGTCATATGTGGCGGCATATCCGAAGACCAGGAGTTGGATAATGGGAGGACCTATCAAGACGATCCGACTTTTTTTGTCCTTGAGGATCGCCAGAAATTCTTTTCTCATAAGCGCTACGATGCGCCGCCACATCAGTTAAGCTCCTAATCCAATCGTTTACGAGCCTTGCGCCGACTGACGCCGAGAAAGAAGGCAGCCATCACGAACAGCGCTATGGTATTGGGAACAATGACGCTCCAAATATCGCCGGCCAGGAAGATTGTCTGGAGAATCGCCACGTAGTAACGGGCGGCAATCAGGTGCGTGATAACCTGGACCGCCGTCGGCATGCTGGTGATGTCAAAAATGAAGCCGGAGAGCAGGAAAGCAGGGAGAAAAGTCACTATGATGGCCACCTGACCAGCCACGAACTGATTACGAGCAATGATCGAAATCAGTAAACCCATTCCTAACGCCACCAGGAGAAAAAGGGCCGATGTAGCGGTTAAAAGCCACAGCGAACCTCGAAGAGGGACCTCGAACAAAAAATACGCCATGGAAACGGCCAGTGTCATCCCACCCATGCCGAGAATGAAATAAGGAACAAGCTTGCCCAGAAGGATTTCGGTCATTGTCACAGGTGTCACGGCGAGGGCTTCCATCGTTCCGCGTTCCCATTCTCGCGCCACGACCATTGACGTTAACAGGGCTCCGATCAGGGTCATGATGACGGCAATCAGGCCTGGCACCAGGAAGTTTTGACTGCGAACATCGGAATTGAACCAAATCCTTGGACGCATATCGACGGGCGCCTGGAGGGATTGGCCCTTGAGTCGGGCTTGCTGGGCCAGCCAGATCTGAATCGTGCCTTCGATATAACCCGATACAAGGCGACCTGTGTTGGCGTCCGAGCCTTCGATAATCACCTGGATAGGAGCGCCGCCAGAGGCATAAACAAGCCGTCCGAAGTCTGAGCGCAGATGGACGATCGCGTCCGCCCGACGATCATTCATGGCTGCGATGGCTTCGGACATATTTAAGTAGACGGTCGGAGCGAAATAACGCGAAGCCATAAAGGAGCCTGTCAAACTGGCTGTTTCGGGATCTGACGCCTCCACTACCAAGGCCACAGGGACGTGCTCAGCATCCAGCGATACCCCATAACCGAAAAGCAGCAGCAAAAAGAAAGGCATCAGGAAGGCGATGGCTATGCTGCTAGGATCGCGTAGGATCTGGAGAAATTCCTTTCGGATCAAGCCTTTCATTCGCATCAAGGCGCCGAAGCGGACTGGAGGAGGAGGCAAAGATTGGCTCGTCTCGCTCATGCCGCGTTCGCTTTCATTCTCTCGTAGTCTTTGAGTAGGCCGATGAAAGCATCCTCCATGGTAGGTTCCCGCTGGGAATCAGTCCGCATCCTGTCCTTGATCTGCTCTGGAGTTCCCAGGGCGAGAATTTCACCGGCGGCCATGATGGCCAGCCGGTCACAGTATTCAGCCTCTTCCATGAAATGAGTGGTCACCATCACGGTGACCCCACGTTCGGCTAGGGCGCTTATGCGGCGCCAGAATTCACGGCGAGCCAGAGGATCTACCCCCGATGTGGGTTCATCAAGAAACAGGATGTCAGGCTCATGCATCAAAGCGCAAGCCATGGCCAAGCGCTGCTTGTAGCCCAGTGGCAGATCGGCGCTGGTGACCGAAGAAACCGGTTCAAGCCCAAACTGTTCCATAGCCCAGTCGATCCGCCTTGCTCGGCGCCGACGATCAAGACCATAGGCGCTGCCGAAGAATTGTAAATTTTCGCGAACACTCAAGACGCCGTAAAGCGAAAATTTTTGAGACATGTATCCGATGCGGCCTCTAGCCGTTGCGGCCGAGTGACGCAGGTCCAAACCGGCGACCCTTAAAGTTCCCCCACTAGCCGGCAGCAAGCCGCAGAGCATGCGAAACGTTGTGGACTTGCCCGCTCCATTGGCCCCCAACAGTCCAAAGATCTCGCCGCGACCAACATCGAATGTGACATCCCGAACGGCGAAGAAATCCCCGAAGCGCCGCTCCAGATCCTGGACCTTGATTACCGGTCCGCTCGACGCTGAGAGGGCTTGCCGGGATGACAGTTCGCGGATATCGAATGACATCCTCTGTGAAGTTTCGGCCACTCGTTCGCGGAGCAGCGAGATAAAGCCATCTTCGAAGCGCGGCTCAACTTCACGCAGTATGACGTCGGCGGCGCCGGGAAGCAAAGATTCCGCATCTGTTTGCGCACCTGACTTCACAACGACGCGGACCTGTTCTCCCTGAATGATGGCGTCGACAACTAAGGGATTGTCCATCAAACGCTGTTGAATAGCGCGTTTCGCAAGTCCAGAAGCAGAAATACTGAATGTTCGACCCTTCATCGGGGCGCTGAAATTCCCTGGGGATCCCTCCCCCAGGATCTGTCCTTCGTGAAACAGCACAACCCGGCTACAACGCTCGGCTTCGTCCAGGTAGGCCGTACTGAGCAGGACGCTCATTCCCTCGCTTTAACCAGGCCTCCTACGATGGCCCACAACTCTCTACGCGACACAGGATCTACGCCTACAGTTGGCTCGTCGAGCAGCAGGAGACGAGGAGAACGGACCAGCGTGCAGGCAAGGCCAAGCTTCTGCTTCATCCCTCCGGAAAGCCGCCCGGCCAACCTCGACGTGAACGGCGCCAGACCTGTCATGTCCAAGAGCTGAGAGTAGCGGGCCGGCCGCTCTTCATGACCAACCCCCTGCAAGTCGGCGTAAAGATCCAGATTTTCTTGAACAGTAAGGTCCTCGTAGAGTCCAAAATGCTGCGGCATGTAACCCAGCGAGGATTGAACTCGTGAGGGGTGTTGTTGGACGTCGACACCAAAAAAGGTAATCCGGCCGGAGTTGGGAATCAGCAAACCGGCGGCCAGGCGCATGATTGTGGTCTTCCCCGCGCCATCGGGGCCGATCATACCGGTAATAATGCCGGGTAGCGCCTGAAAGCTAATCCCCCGCAAGGCTTCCACGATCCGTTTACCCGATTGGAAAACCTTCGTAACGTCCTTGAAATCGAGCGCCTGACCTGCCGTGTTGTCCGGTTCGGGAATCGAATCCGTTGTTAACATCAGGACTGTCCGGCGCTCGAACGATCGGGCTTTGAGGCTTGTTCAATATCGATGGTGACAGTGGCCGGCATCCCCAGCCGTAATTCGTCCTGCCCCTGAAGTACGAAGACTCGTACCTGATAAACCAGGCGTGTACGCAAGTCGGTAGTCTCAACGGTCTTAGGGGTGAACTCCGCCGTTGGCGAGATGAAACCGACCCAGCCATCGTAGAGCTTTCCAGGATAACTATCTGTGGTGATCGTGGCTTTCATGCCGAGGCGAAGTTTGCCCAAGTCCGGCTCGGAGACATATGCCCGGACCCAGAGTGGGTTGGTCAGGGCAAGGATCAAGACTGGATTTTGAGGCGTCACCATGGTACCCGGTTCAAGTATCCGGTCGCGGATGATACCGTCGGTCGGCGCATGAAGCCGAGCATCTTTTAGTTCCTGCCGGCGCAGTGCCATGTTGGCCTGAGCAGCGCTCAACGCCGCTCGCCCCGCTTCAATGTCTTCGACGCGTGAACCGGCCAAGGCCAGGTTTAGAGCCTGCTGGGCAGCCTTCGAGGTGGCTTGGGCAGCTTTCGCGGCCGCTTCGGAATCGTCGGACTGTTGTTGGGATACGGCATGTTCGTGAAAGAGGTCGCGTATGCGTTCCCATGTCCGTTGGGCGTTATCTGCGTCGACTCGGGCTTTGTTGGCGTTAGCCTCCGCCTGGCGGATCTCCTCGATCCGGCTGCCGGCCTCAAGTCTCTTAAGAACTTCACCCTGTTGCGCCGCCAGAGCCTCGGCCTGTTTGACAGCGTCTTCTAGACGCTGCGTTTCAAGTTCGGCTAGTAATTGGCCGCTGGTAACCCTGTCCCCCTCTTTGACGTAAATCGAGGCAATACGTTGACTGCCGTTAAATGCCAGATTCACTTCACGAAGGTCCACATTGCCATAAAGGACTAATTGGCCTGTTTGGGTCGGCTGCCCGTGGAGACGCCACCACCAGAAACCTCCCCCCAAACCGATTACTATCAGGGTCGACAGGGCAAAGATTCGGATAACTTTTTTACTCATAATTGACCTTCGCTGGAATTATGCCATATTTTTATCTTGCCTAGTGGTTCGATAAATCCCATTAATCGTCTAGAAAAAATGGACGCTGGCTTAGGCGCATAAGCTGCTTCAAAACAGTCAAAACAAATGTCACTCCGTTCTGTCACAAACCGTTAGACATTTTCTCTCAATTGTTTGATTTCGGAGTATTGACAACGAATGTCGTTTTCATAGCATAAAAAACACATCTGCCGCCCAAAGATACCAGATTGCGGGCGACATTAAGGCCGTTCAGGAAATATCAGGTCATACAAGCTTTAAAACTTCCAGTAGATACATCTATACCTTTACGTATCACATTAAAGGGATGCTCTGGACGATAAATTAACTCCTTAATATGCTGGAATAATTACCTTTTAGGGTTGGCCCACCAGTAATAACAATCAACACACCGAATGGTTAGAATTATTTAGTCAAGGACAAGGGCATACAGATTTACGATTTGCTGGACCCTTGCTGCAGGGACACCGCCTTCTTGTATTTAAATCAACTCTGGCAGTGGTACTTAGCACGCTTGTCCGCTGCACGAGCAATTAGGTCTGAGTTCGGGGTCGGCCCCAAAACGATTTCGCGCCCGAAGCCGACAACGTTTTCTTTTAACTTGACTGTTTTTTTGCATATATCACTCAGTTATTGTGTAGTTCCATATTTTCAATCGTTTCAAATAGTTCTTGAGTATTTATGGGCTTGGAAACGTATCCATCCATACCGGCGTCAAGACATCGATCTCGGTCACCTGCCATAGCATATGCTGTCATGGCTATGATGGGAATACGTTGTTGTCCGATCAACCGCTCTTTTGTACGAATAGCTTGGGTGGCCTCCAAACCGTCCATTTCCGGCATCTGAACATCCATCAGTATGATGTCAAACTTCTCTCTTTCAATTGCCTCAAGCGCCTGTTTACCGTTCTGTGCGACAGACACTTTATGCCCCATCCTTTGTATCAAGCTAACAGCCAATTTCTGGTTTATCAAGTTGTCTTCAGCTAACAGAATATTGAGGCTCCGTTTGCTTTCGCGGATTGAATGACGTGTCAACAAGGAAGGCCTGGTTTTGGTAACAGCGGTTTTCTGTAATGAACCACACATTGTCTCCAGGAGCTGCTTTTGGTTAATCGGTTTGAGCAAGTAAGCTGATATTCCCAGCTCCAGACACCTGGCGGCGTCACCACGCTGTCCCGCCGACGTGAGCATTGTCATTGTTGTATTGGCGATACTCGGGTCAGCCTTGATTTTTTTAGCTAATTCAAATCCGTCCATTTCCGGCATCATGTAATCAACCAAAACGATTGCAAAGGGGCTCCCCGCGATCTCACTCCTTTTCATCTCTTCAAGAGCCGATTTCCCTCCATCAACTGAGGTTACGTTCATCCCCCAGGCTCTGAGAGATTCTTCGAGGATGCGTCTGTTAGTAGCATTATCGTCCACAACCAACACGTTAACACCCTTAAGGCTTGAGGCATCTAACGGAATGCGCTTAGACGCAGGTTCAGTCGAGGGTAACAGCCTGACCATGAAGTGAAAAACGCTTCCTTTATCCGTTCCACTCTGGACCCAGATTCGACCCCCCATCATCTCGACCAATCGGGCCGTAATTGACAAGCCTAGGCCAGTGCCACCGTATACCCTTGAAGTCGAGCCATCAGCTTGTTCAAAAGCGTTAAATATCTTCTCTTGCTTTTCAAACGGGATCCCTATACCAGTGTCGGCAATGGAAAAGTGTATACAAATTTCCTCATCTGTTTCGACTTCCAATTTGGCGCTGACGGCAACCTCTCCCTCCGCTGTAAATTTGATGGCGTTGCCAATCAGGTTGACGAGAATCTGCCGAAGTCGTCCAGGATCTCCGATAACAGCGTCGGGAATATTGGTAGGAACACTGTACACTAATTCTAGCCCCTTATTGTCGGCGCCTATCGCCATAGTGGTCATGGTGTCCGCTATACAATCCCGCAAACTGAATTGCATCGGAGTCAGTTCCAGCTTGCCGGCTTCAATTTTGGAAAAATCCAGGATATCGTTGATCAATCCAAGGAGAGAATTAGCCGAGATCATCACCGACTCAAGGTAATCTCGCTGCTCCTCCGTTATTTTAGTGTTTAGAGCGAGTTCGGTCATGCCAATGATTCCATTCATTGGAGTCCGAATTTCGTGGCTCATGTTCGCCAGAAACTCACTCTTGGCTACACAGGCTTGTTCCGCAAGCTTCCGGGCTTCGATCAATTCAGTGACATCTATGAAAGATTCTATTCCTCCTATAATCCTTCCCTCATCGTCTCTCTCTACAGAGACATTTTCCAAAACAGTCAAGACACGTCCATCTTTGGTTCGTATGGAACACTGGTGTCGGACAAGACGATCCTTTGACCCCAATCTAAACAGGCTAAAAGGCCCGGCGCTCATTTCTTCGCCAAGAACAGTGGATGTTTTACCTATGATGTCGTCTGTCGCATACCCTGTAATTAGACAAAACTCCTCGTTAACTCCAGTAACTATGCCGGCAGAGTCAAACGTTAATATGGCTGTTGCTGCTGTAGATAGCAGCCGTCTTTGTTCTCTGTTTGCCGAATCCAAATATTGATTGGCTTTCTTGAGGTCCTCTTCTATAAGCCTTTTCTCCTTCAACGCATCGATCATGGAATTGAAAGCAACAGAGAAATCACCAAGGAAGTCGACTCTTTGATTCAAATCACCTCGAGCGACTTGTTGGGTCTGCCAGGTTAAATGTTTCAGGTGAGCTTGGAGTTGCTTGAATGAGGAAATGAGAAAATTTCTACGAGGGGGTTCAACATCGAGACGTCCCTCGGAGAGTGACATCAAGAAATGCTGGGAGTCCGCATAATTCTTAATTAGGATATTAACAGCGTCGGCAAGTCGCGCCACATCTTCAGACACCTGAGGCCCTTGAGCATTCAATGTGTCTGGAATCTCGCCACGGGTCAATTGGAGTATCGCTTGACTAATATTGTCCAGTAAGGACAACTGTACCTCTATACAAGTCTATTGCTTCAGTCTTGCTGTAAACCTACAGGTTCTGTCACCGGTAGCCCAACAGTCGATCTCTTTTACTTCAAAATCCTTTCCGGTGTAAGCGGTCAAGATTCCCGCAATGAATCCCTCATCGTAATCACAGACAGTCTCTCCCACAATTGGTAAACCTGAACAATCCAGATCCTCCGAGACGGTTAACACAAAATCCATTTTGGATATGTCGGCTTTTTCAATTCGCAAGATACCGATGTTGAGCGTTCTCAGTCTCTCCTGAAGTTGCGCCACGAACCCCTCAAAGTCCACGCTTAAATCGAGCATATTCTTGGAAAACTCCGCGCCGGCAAGTTTGCCGGCCTCCACGAAAAGTTCATTAGCGGTCTCAACTCCATACCTGGTAATCAGAACATCCCTCAAAGTATATTGCATCAACCTGTAAACAGACACTAGAGTGGAAGGACCAAGGTTCGGACGACCTTCTTCGATATTTCCGAGATCTTTCCATTGAAATTGATATTCGGCGCGTTCTTCCTTAAACATTACGGAACCTCCTATTCAAAAGAGGGGGGAATAGAGATCGCCTTCACATCTGAACATTGCCAGATCTTCTATGATTACGTTATCATTTCCCGGAGCTGTTTGCCAAAGTACTTTTTGCCGCTTCAGGATAGTATGATAATGAGTTCTAAAGGTTGCCCCGTGGTATATAGTATTTTTAACTGAAAGACGCTTTGTCCCAGGAGACTCCAGCGAAGATTAGAGAGAACGTCATGGTTGATGGGCACAATCCAACCAACTCACTAATAATTATCCTGGCGCCTTGATTGTAGGTCTGGCATGAAAAAAGTCTGCGCTTGGTGTGGTAAAGATCTCGGAGTGGTGGAAACCAATTTTGATTCTCAACATGATGTTTCTCACGGGATTTGTGAGCAATGCGCGTTTCATCTCTTCGCCCAGCTCGGCATGCCCTTGCAGGAATATCTTGATGGTCTCGGAGATCCTATTCTGGTGGTTAACGGGGATGTAAATGTTAAAACCGCCAACAGACGGGCACGTGAATTGCTCCAAAAGGAATTGCCCGCCATAGAAGGCTACAAGGGAGGTGATGTGTTCGAGTGTGAACACGCCAGACTGCCTGAAGGATGCGGAAAGACTGCTCACTGCAGCGCCTGCGCCATCAGGAGAACAGTCACGGACACATTCAAAACTGGAATAACTCATGTGAAGGTGCCGGCATGCCTTCACCGAATGGCAGGTGCGGAGAATGCGGACATACACCTTCTTATATCAACCGAATTAGTTAATGGAGTTGTGTTACTTAGAGTTGATCGAGTTTGTGATTCGACCCGCACGGTCCCCCATGGGTCATAAAATCCGGCGCCTTCATAACATCTAGGCTGAAACCGCCGCTGAAAACAAAACACGTATTGTAGCGCCCTTCCCAACTTCGCTATCTACCATTATAGCTCCATGATGAACCTTTACTATCCCGATCACTGCGGCCATCCCAAGGCCTCGACCAGCGAACTTGGTTGTAAAGAACGGATCAAAAAGCTTGTGTTGAGTTTCGATATCCATCCCAGAGCCAGTGTCTGTAACTTCCAGAAACACGAACCGACCCGGCGCAGGTTTCTCTTCAATTCGGCTAACGTTAAGATACTCTTCATCGCAATCCATGACACCGGTTCTGATTGTCACGTCTCCCGCAGTATCACCAATAGCCTCGGAGGCGTTGTTGACCAGATGCATGATTACCAACTCTATTTGATCCACGTCCCCGCGAATAAATGGAAGATTCTTATGGATTTTCAAATGGAGTGTCGTAGTTTTTGGCATGCGCAATTTGAGAAGGGCGACATTTCTCTTCACCAACTTGTTTATGTCCACATCTACATAGACGTTGAAGGCATTGCCCGTGTAGATCAGTATCTGGTGAGTGAGTTCCGCCAATCGTTTGGCCGATTTTAAAGCCATATTGATGCTGTATCGGGTCTCAGAATCGAGAGTCTGATCTGTAAGACACAACTCGAGGTTGCTCTGGACCACCGCTAACTGGTTGTTGAAAACATGTGCGATACCTCCGGCCATTACCTGGAGACTCTCGAGCCTCTCACTGCGGAGAAGCTTGCGCTGCATACCCAACCGCTCCTCCTCCAATAGCTTGGCCTCGGTAATGTCGCGGGCAATGGAACATGCGCCAAGAATGCAGCCCTCTGTGTCCTTGATTGCGGAGATGGATAAGGACACTTCTACGATCCTGCCATCTTTCGTTCGACGCTTGGTTTCAAAGTGACGGACGTCCTCTCCTCGCCTTATCCTTGTCAGAATATTAGGAAGATCGTCGAATTGTTCAGGCGGGACCAAGATGGAAATGGGTTGTCCAACAACCTCGTTTGCCTTGTAGCCATACAGCCTTTCTGCGCCTCTATTCCAGCTAACGATATCGCCGTTCAAGGTTTTACCAATGATGGCGTCATCTGAGGACTCGACGATATAGGCTAACCGCGAGGTCTCGACTTCCGCCTGTTTGCGCTCGGTGATGTCAGCCATGAGACAGAGTGACGCCGGTCTCCCCTTCCAAATTATTGAGGATGAATTCATCTCTGTCCACCGTACGTTTCCATCTTTGCGGACAACTCTGAAAGCATACCGGTAGTGGGTTTCAGCCCCCCGTAGTCGACTTGCATGATATTGAGCGACCATTTCTCGATCATCCGGATGAACAAAGGTGGTTATGGCGGCGAAGGATGAGGCGTCTTCCCTCGAATATCCGGTGATTTCTGAAGTCTTATCATTCGCGAACTTGATCCAACCGTCTTGAATTACAAAAACAGCTTCGCTTATATTATCAACTATCTGACGATATCGTGATCCCTTTTCATTCAGCGACTTTTGAACAGTCTCTAATTCCGCTACCCTCAGACGCATCTTATCCAATTCATCAATAAGCTGTTGCGTGGTCTTGTTTTGGTCTTGCACGGCAGTCTTCTCCTGAGGGGAAGCTAGGCATGTGATGGGCCGAATTTTGAGCGTAAGATTTTTCGGTGTCAACCATCTGGTAAAGACAACCTAACTGTCAATTTTTTGCTTGTATAGTAATCAACAACTTTTTTCTAGGGAAATGTCTGAACGAGTACAAAGTGGACTTTTGTTCACGTACGTGCTTTGGGATCCACGCACAAAGTCGCTGCATTTGAGCGACAGAGGAGATTGTTCATTTTGGCCCGCAATGACATTGCCTCACGTGTCATTGCGGGGAGCGGGGCTACGACTCGCGTGCCTTGCCACAATCAGTCAAGAACATGGTCCAGTCCAGACTTAAGTGAGGTGTCCGGGTAATTCCGCGTTCTTGTGGCTCGTCACTGTCTTTGGTCCTTCCTCTGGTACGGCTGCACGCGTTCCGCCGGTTGTTCTCGTTCAGGCTTCGATGGGTGGAAACGTTCTACTGGTTGTTCTCGTTCGGGCCTGGATGGATGTACACGTTCCACCGGTCGTTCACGTTCAGGCTTGGAGGGTATGTCCACATGACCTTCCTTCGGTACGCATTTGCCGTGCCGACACACTGAGCGCGGCCCGCATTCGCTGTCGGAAGAACAGCCTTTCGTGGGAACAGTCGTGTCCCCTACGCACTTGCAGGCGGCAACATCTAAGTGTTGACCAGGAGGGCATTTCTTGTCGCAAGGTTGTTTCCGTTCACAGCGGCAGGTCTTCGGATTAAACCAGAAGCCTTCTTGACAGTCTATAGGACGACATCCCACGCAAGTACAGGTCTTCTCGTCCAACGTCTGACCAGGAGGACATTTCTTGTCGCAGGGCTGCTTCCGTTCACAGCGGCAGGTCTTCGGATTAAACCAGAAACCTTCTTGACAGTCTATAGGACGACATCCCACGCAAGTGCAGGTCTTCTCGTCCAACGTCTGACCAGGAGGACATTTCTTGTCGCAGGGCTGCTTCCGTTCACAGCGACAGGTCTGCGGGTTAAACCAGAAGCCTTCTTGGCAGTGAATAGGACGACATTCTCCCACGCAAGCGCAGGTCTTCCTGTCCCACTTCTGGCCGGGAGGGCATTTCTTGTGGATTGGCTCACAATAACCATTCCGGCATGTTTCGCACCGGCGGCACTGCTTGTCGTGCCTGCATCGGGAAACACAACTGCAGGTTCTACGACTGTATTTTTTCCACCGTGGGCACCCTTCGCAGGCGCCTCCGACCAGCTCCTGGCCGGGAGGGCATGGACATCGCACGTCATCAGGGGGTTCTTCGTCAATCACCGGTGGTCCAAAGACATAAGGCGGTTCTTCGTCAATCACCGGTGGTTCAACCACAGTCGAATCTCGACACGAAGGAACCTCTTCCGGCAAGGTCTTGGGTATAGTGGTTTTTCGGATCAGTTCAGTTAAGGTTTCCGGAGAAACGCTAATCACTGGCTGAGGTTCCTTGTCCTCCTCCACATCGACTCTCTGACACGACCGCACAATGCGCTCTTGAACGTATTCCGCGAATAGCTGTCTGACCTTGACCGCCCCCCAGATTCCGTACACTGTAGTAAGCTTCTGGTCATTACTTACTTCCACGACAAAATCCGCCGGTCGATCGGTGGACAAGACTTCAATGATAGCCGTAGGAGTGGAGATAATAAAGTGAGACCGCGGCGTCGATTTCGGCAGGTCTCTTATGAATCGGACCATTCCCTGGGCGACTTCCCCGGAAAAGTCAGACGACGATCCCTCCTGGTCAAATCTGACGAACTCAAGCGATGAACTATTACCGAGTGATGCGTCGCCTTGTTGGGGCGACCCCTTACGACCCGATCGCCACCAGGCTTTGCCGGCGCGATCCGTGCGCAAAATGTCTTGAAGAAATACAGGGTCGTTTTCCTTGACAGGTTGAGGGCGGCTCTCGCCCACTCTCCTGATGGATACGCTCCCCAGTATCCGTTTGATTGCTCCGATCTGTTCCTGTTGAGATACGGGCGTGGGGTCCGAATCGCGAGCCCATGTGTACGAATAGTTGAAACAGCTCCCGAGAGCAAGCGCGAGCAAGGCTCCCAATGTACGGCCGACTAGTCCTTTTTTCATGGTCACGGTAATGTCTCCCTGGAAATGAGGTTGGTTTTTGCCTGCAGCCTGTTGGGCAGGAACAACAAACACTGAGCAGCTTTTCCTCTAAACAGCGAAAAAAGCGCTGCTACTGGAGGCAATTTGCATATCTTCCCGTCTGACGTGCCCTACTCGTCCGGTTTCAGTTCTTTTCGTACGTTCAGACTAGGTGTTGTACACTCCGGCGACGGCTTTTTTTGCGAAATGTTCATAACTTTTTCCTTTGCGCTGTTATTTAGTTCGCTACGGATAAAAACGTTACTTTTTCTTCAATACCAAGTAGTTCTGTCAAAAATTGGCTAGGGACGGTAATTCCAAAAATATGGCCACAGTTACCAAGCATGATCCAGCGAACTCAAAAACGTTTCAGATTAGGGAAATTAGGAATAGTTTTACCCAGGCCGAACGTAATTCATATTTCGTGCCAACTGGACTAAACAGAACAATCGTCATAAAAACCTAAGTTAATTGGTTAGTTACGTATCGACAAGAAACCTTCTGTGAGTTACAAAGCATTTATAACAGAAGTGAGGCGAGTAAATGTACCCGACAATCGGACCACTAAATTCCTGATGTGTGTTTTATCAAGGGGTTATACATTGATCTGGCGTCTTATTGTAGGTCAATTGTGTTCGTTTGTGGTGCGATTTTAGTACCCAATCCCGATCTGAGGATGTCATGGGCGGTTTCGAGATTATCTTCAACGCACAAAAGGATACAAAGGCAAAATGCTGGCGGTCGAAAGTGAACCGATCTGGAGGGCGAGAACATTGTTATTCGTCTCATACCCCGAGAGGGGTCGACATAGATTGCGGCCATATAACGGGCTTCAAGGTTAAATGTGGAACCGTGGAAACCTATTCCCATCTTGGCGTCACAGGAATATACGACCTGAGTGAAATCACTGGATTCCCACACCCGACAAACTCGATAAACAAAAAGGAGACACAAAATGCGAAGCTCATGGCTTAAACGCCTTCACCTGATAATAGCTCCCTTAACTATCGGCTTTACGGCTCCTATGGCTCATGCGGCGTCATAAGCTTAAATGGCGCGCCGGCCCGGCATTTCCGGCCTGGCGACAAGGTCTTCATTGTCTCACATGCTTTGGTGGAACCATCCAAGCTGAAGGACCACTGGATGCGAACCGTGTTCGTGGACGACCACAACAAGGTCGTCGAAATCCAGAAGCAGGGCTACGGCGGTAACGTGAAGCTGCGCTAAGGGGGCCGCCGCTCTCGAACGGGGTGGAGGGTACCAGTTCCGTTCAACAATGTCGTAAAGAAGCCTACTTTCAGCAAGCTTCTTCTGAAAATTGGTTTATTCATTTTTGCCATAGACCCGACAATAACGGTTGTTTTCATGTAAACAGTGGGTTTCGTCTTGACAACCGCCAGCGGTAACGTTAGAATCTGACGTCACATTCAGAACGTGCGTTCCGAAGGAGAAAACTATGGCCTTTTCCCTACTTGATCAACTCGATGGACAGCCGGAAAACCTCCCCCGCCGGGAACGAAAAAATTTGCAACAACGTGCCGAGATCCTCCAAACAGCGCTAAGACTGTTTTCAGAAAAGGGGTATCACGATGTCTCCATGCATGACATCGCAAAAGAGGCGGAGTTCGGGATGGGGACATTGTATAAATATTTTAATAATAAGGAAGAGTTGTACAAAACTCTCATTAATGGAGTGGCGAAAAAGTGGCGCCATGCGGTTCTACTGGCCCTCGAAGAGGAAAGGAACCCTCTTTTAGCCCTTAAAAGACACATTGCCGTCCGTAGGGAACTGTTTTCCCCTCATAGGGTTTTTTGAACTTGTTTTCCGCTCGTAACCATAATTCACTCTTTTACGCTTTGTTTCTTCTAGCCACCTTGTTTGGAATCGTTTCGTGCGCCGATCAACCCGGCGAGTCAGTCTGCACAATCCCACCTAACCCACCTAATGAATTAAGTTTTGAACCGGTGGATCAGGGTTTGATGGTTTCCTGGCCACCGGTCCCTGGAGCGTCGAAATATACTCTGTTCTGGGGCCAAGAAAAATCCGAGTATAGAAGATTCGTGGAAACCAAGTCCTCTGCTATCATTATCAAAGGTATTCAGACTGCCGACTTGATTTATTTTGCTGTAACAGCGGCTTCGGCTCATATTGAAAGCCGTTTTTCGCATGAAACACCATATGTTTATGACACTGATCCCAAAAACGCTCCCCTTCATATCCAAAAGGCCATACAATTTGGAAAGCATGGAGATTTCGAAGAAGCTCTCCTCCATCTTAGCGCTGCGATAAAACTTGACCCCCAGAACTCTGATTATTATCGTGAAAGGGCCAAACTTAGGGTACAGCTCGGTTTCATGAATGAGGCCAATAAAGATTTGGCTATTGCGGAAGCAACTCTACAAGAAAAAGCGGAGATCCCTTAAAAAATCGGCAAAAGGAGCCGCTTGAAGACCATAAAACGGTCCAGGACTTTCCCCAAAAAATTTAGGTTAGCCCGAGTGAGAGTTGAGGATTAGGCGTTCCCTTCTTCTTTTCATGAAAAATTGCGCCTTGACCAGCCTTGCTAAGGATCTCTTTAATGCCATCAGCAATTGCATAGTAATGAAAATCAGGGATTCCAAAAATGCGTTGGGCGGCGTTTATCGCATGAAGAGCCAGGATCTCCAGTTTAGGTTTGCGACCAAGATGAACCGCAGCGAAGAAACATACCGCCAATACCAATGCGGCCATATTTTTGATTCGTTGATACGTCAACACCCTGATATCTTCCAGTCTGTAACTCTGTTTAATGAAACGGATCGTTTCCTCGACACGCCACCGCGTCAAATAGGCCTGCACAACCCTCCATATCACTGCCCGGTTACGCCTCATCGGTTCAGTGGTCAGAAGCATCAAGGGCTTATCTCCAAATCCTTTCGCCACTACCAACCACAATGGCTTGTCGGGATAGTCTGGTAAGCGCACACTGCGAAACCCAAAGTGGATTATGTATACCTTCTCTTTACCGTCTTTATTTCTTATCACCGTCTCTTGGTAAGGAGTCTTGAGCGTCTGAGCCAATTCTAGCGTCTGTCGTTTAGAACCAGCTAAAATATGACGGTCTCCTCTCTGGCGTATAATGAAACGAAAAGGGGTCTCTTTTTTGAGTAGATGTCTGTAAAGCGCATCCCGGTCTCCTCCACGATCAAGCACAAAAACTCCTCGAGAATCCGTGGCGGTGTAAACCTTTTCAATCACATTGATGA